>NZ_JAUZUU010000051.1:0-1194 GCF_031844225.1 Acinetobacter sp. RRD8 | reverse complement strand
CATGGCTAAGGCTAAGTTTGAACGTAATAAGCCACACGTTAACGTGGGCACAATTGGTCACGTTGACCATGGTAAAACAACTTTAACAGCTGCAATTGCAACTGTATGTGCGAAGAAATTCGGTGGCGAAGCGAAAGACTACGCTGCAATCGACTCTGCACCAGAAGAAAAAGCACGTGGTATTACAATTAATACTTCACACGTAGAATACGATTCTCCAACTCGTCACTACGCTCACGTAGACTGCCCGGGCCACGCCGATTATGTTAAAAACATGATTACTGGTGCTGCTCAGATGGACGGCGCGATCCTTGTATGTGCTGCGACTGATGGTCCTATGCCACAGACTCGTGAACACATCCTGCTTTCTCGTCAGGTAGGTGTACCTTACATCGTTGTATTCTTGAACAAATGCGACCTTGTAGACGACGAAGAGCTTCTTGAGCTAGTTGAAATGGAAGTTCGTGAACTTCTTTCTACTTACGACTTCCCGGGTGATGACACTCCAGTAATTCGTGGTTCTGCTCTTCTTGCGCTTAACGGTGATGACAGCCAATACGGCGAGCCAGCTGTAGTTGCGCTTGTTGAAGCACTTGACTCTTATATCCCAGAGCCAGAACGTGCAATTGACCTTCCATTCCTTATGCCAATTGAAGACGTATTCTCAATCTCTGGTCGTGGTACAGTAGTAACTGGCCGTGTAGAGACTGGTATCGTTAAAGTAGGTGAGTCTGTAGAAATCGTTGGTATCCGTGATACTCAAACTACTACAGTAACCGGCGTAGAAATGTTCCGTAAGCTTCTTGACGAAGGTCGTGCGGGCGAGAACTGTGGTGTTCTTCTTCGTGGTACTAAGCGTGAAGACGTACAACGTGGTCAAGTATTGACTAAACCAGGTGCGATCAAGCCACACACTAAATTCGATGCGGAAGTATACGTACTTTCTAAAGAAGAAGGTGGTCGTCACACTCCATTCCTTAACGGTTACCGTCCACAGTTCTACTTCCGTACTACGGACGTAACTGGTGCGATCGCGCTTAAAGAAGGCGTGGAAATGGTTATGCCTGGTGACAACGTTGAGATGTCAGTAGAGCTAATCCACCCGATCGCAATGGACCCAGGTCTACGTTTTGCGATCCGTGAAGGTGGTCGTACAGTTGGTGCTGGTGTAGTTGCTAAAGTAACTGCATAATC
>NZ_JAUZUU010000050.1:0-1238 GCF_031844225.1 Acinetobacter sp. RRD8 | reverse complement strand
TGATCCTAGACAGTATCGTGGACAATCGATCCCTCTAAATTCTTGAAATATTTCTGTTCAAAGGCTTCTGGACTTAACCAGCCGTTTGCAGAATGCCTTCTGACCCGATTGTAATAAATCTCAATATAATCAAACAAGACCGCATTCGCCTCTTTTCGAGTCGAAAACACACTGCCATGTACCACATGACCTTTTAATGTATGAAAGAAGCTTTCAGTCACTGCATTATCCCAACAGTTTCCACGTCTAGACATACTCTGAGTACAATCATTTTTCAGTAACAGCGCTCTAAAATCACGACTACAGTACTGTGAGCCTTGGTCCGAATGAGCCATAACACCAGTTGGATAACCCTGACGAGCCATTGCATAGTTAAACGTATCACACACCAACTGGCGGTCTATTCGATGGCTGGTTTGCCACCCCACGATACGACGGCTAAATAAATCTAGCATCACACATAAATACAACCAACCTTCTTTAGTGCGGATATAGGTAATGTCTGTTGTCCAGACTTTATTAGGCTGAGTAACTGTAAATTGGCGATCCAACAAGTTGGGTGCTGTAGGCAAACGATGGGTTGAATCAGTCGTATGCTTGTATTTACGCGCAATCCTGCTACGTAAACCAAGCTTTTTTAGCATCCTTCCAATAGTACGTTCGCTCATGTTGTAACCTAAATCATGCATGTCATGTACTAATGAAGGTGCACCCAATCGTGCATGATGCTGCCAATATACGGCTTTTAAGTCATTATATTTCTGTGCCGTATTGGCTTGACGTTTTCGCCAGGCATAATAGCCTGAAGTGCTGACACCTAGGTATTTACAGGCAGAAGATACGGTGACTTCATTCATATCTAGATCTTGAATTACCGTGTACTTTTCTTGGCATGATCTGTTAGAAAGTACACATGCGCTTTTTTTAAGATGTCATTGGCTTCCTTGAGCTGTTTGACTTCTTTCTCTAATTCCACGATCCGCTGTTGTTCTGGTGAAAGTTGACGTTTGCTTGAACCTGCCGGATTGGTTTCACGAATCCATTTATCTAATGTTGAATAACCCACACCTAATTTCTGGGCGATTGCAGCTACAGACTCGTGTGAGTTTGAAAGTGCATAATCAATCGCTTGCTGTTTAAATTCGGGACTAAAACGTTTAGCCATTTCTTGAATCTCCAAAGATTAAAGTTACGTTATCTTTAGAGGGACGTGCTGTCCATTATTTTGTCTAGGATCA
>NZ_JAUZUU010000049.1:0-1245 GCF_031844225.1 Acinetobacter sp. RRD8 | reverse complement strand
CTTGTATCTTGATTGATATAGTGATTAGCTACCACTATACGCAAATTGTAGAGTTTGGAGTGCTGCTAAAATCTTAAATTTGAACCTGAGATAAAACCTACAATTTGCCCTTATCCCTCATACAACTCTGAACGGTAACTAAGCACTTTGATGCTGTATTCACAAGGTAAGATGATGGTTAATGGGATAAAAATCATAGCTTAAACTCAAGGAATATCACCATGATTATGCTAGGTATTGATGTCAGTAAAACCAAAATAGATTGTTGCATTTTCCCTCAAGGTTTGACTGGAAAAAGAAAAAATAAAATATTTACTAATACAGAAAGTGGCTTTGGCAGTCTGCTCAAATGGCTCATCACTCTTAAAATTGAACCTGATCAAGTGACAGCAATCATGGAAGCGACTTCGGTTTATCATGAGAATTTGGGATATTATCTATATGATGCAGGTGTAAAGGTTTGTGTGGCTAATCCTTCACGAGTAAGAGCCTTTGCCAAAGGCATGTCCATGCTAAATAAAACGGATAAAGCTGATAGTGAAGCTCTTTCACGTTATGGTTACACCGCAAAGTTAATCATATGGCAGCCTGAACCTGAAAATGTCAGATTATTAAAAGCTTTACTAGGCAGACGAGATGTCTATCTAGGTAGTCTATTGCAGGAAAAGAATCGACTTGAAAAGGCGCAGTCCACTCATACCTCCGTTGTTGTGATTAAATTACTTGAAGAGAATATTGAGTATTTAAATCAGCAACTTGAAAATATTGATAAGTTAATAAATAATCACATAGATCAAGATCCAACATTGAAACAGGATTTGAAATTACTGCAAACTATTCCTTCAATCGGTGAACGATCAGGCTTATTACTGTTGGGGTTATTTCATTCGCACAAGTTTGAAAAAGCAAGTCAAGCTGCTGCATATGTAGGTTTGGTTCCAGTACATCAGTTGTCTGGCAGTTCAGTCAACAAGCAAAGTCACTTATCAAAAGCAGGTGACAGTAAAATACGCTCAGTATTGTATATGTCAGCATTAACAGCGATTAAATATAATCCACACATTGAAGCTTTATATCAACGATTATTAAGCCAGGGTAAAAATAAAATGTGTGCTTTAGGTGCTGCAATGCGCAAGCTTATACATCTGTGTTATGGCGTTTTAAAACATCAGACTGCCTATCAAAGAGATTATTTATTGGTCGAATAATCTCAAAACCTGATTGACTACCAAGACGGTATCTCAG
>NZ_JAUZUU010000048.1:0-1295 GCF_031844225.1 Acinetobacter sp. RRD8 | reverse complement strand
TTTAGAGCGGATTTATCACTTATAAAACTGAATTGAGTGGTCTAATTAACGGAACCACATTATAAGCTACCATGAATAAATCCTTTTTTAATTAGGCGATCATAAAGTGATTTATGAGATATTGGAGATTTTTCAAATCCTTCTATAAGCATCAATTGCAACTCTTTCTCAACAATAATATCTAATTCTTTACCTCTCATTGTTGTTAAACCTCTTCAGTTTTATTAATTTCAATAGCAAAAAGCTCACTCAAGGTATGAGGCAACTTACTCATAGGCGTATTGTAATTAAAGATTTGTATTGGTGTAAGTTTCTGCATCCTACTTAAATTTTTAGCTTCTAAACCTGTAAGAATATTTATCCTTTCTCTAATATCATTTAACATCTCAGAATATTGAGGATCATTTCTTATATCATTATCAATATTATTATATTCATTAATAAGCATGTTCTTTTTTAAAGTAATGTTTTCTAATTCACCACGACGACCTGTTAAGACAAAATTTCCACACGCATCACCTGATTGGCATGCAAGCCGTTTTGGACAATGATGTAGTGTAATATTGCGCATACAACTTCCAAAGAGTAGGGGGGAAAGAAATGCATGACGATCTAGTAATTCTTCAGCTTCATTTGGATCTTCATCAATTAATTCATTAAATGCTTTTTTTATATCTTGGAAATAATCATCAAAAAACTGATCTTTTATAAAAGCTGAAACTTCTTTTTTATTATCAAAAGTCTGAATATTTTTTTTGATATTCGAATCAATACTCAACTCTTCAGAAACATATATTAAACCATCTTTTTTAATAGCTTCTACTGGACTTAAATAGTTGTCAATTCCAATACTATTTACTAGTATAATTTCATTTTTATTTCGAAGACTTGATTTAATTTTCATATGTTTCAATGCTATATGTTGATAGTATTGATTTTGTTTAATATCAACCCGCCCCATAAGCATTGCCTGTAAATGTTCAGAAATTCCACTTAAAGCAAGGAATGTATTTATATTATGTCTAGGAATATGACTTGTAAGAGAAGAATATTCAGAATCATTTTCATATAATTGATATTTTTCAAAAGCAGAAGTGTGCTTATTTGCACCTAAGAAATTATTTATATTAGGATTAGAAATCAACATAATATTAGTCTTATTATACAAACCTCTTGATAAATTTCCTGATCTATACGGAAGAATAAACAACAACTCTTCATAAGGAATTTTTATTAATGAACCTTCATAATTAAAAACATGATCAATTGGATTTTTTTCGGTATAAGTGTTTAAG
>NZ_JAUZUU010000047.1:0-1675 GCF_031844225.1 Acinetobacter sp. RRD8 | reverse complement strand
AAATAGATTCATTTTCGATACTCTTACTTCAAAGCCAAAATCTTTCGAGCACCATTAAGCACGAATAAAGAAACCAGGATGCCAATGATTAAGTCTGGGTAAGCTGATCCCGTCCACGCCACGAGTACACCGGCAAATATAACGCCCATATTTACGACAACGTCATTCGCCGAGAAAATCCAACTGGCTTTCATATGTGCGCCATCTTCTCGATGACCAGAAATAAGATATAAGCATGTCACGTTAGCTATAAGTGCGAGCAGGCCAATAACAATCATGAGCGTTGATTCTGGCTCGCTTCCAAACATGAATCGTCTAATGACATCAATAATCACGATGACAGCAAGTAATAACTGAATCCAACCTGCGAAATGGGCTGCTTTCACTTGATATTTCGCAGCTTTTCCGACGGCATATAGCGCAATACCATAAACGGCTGCATCGGCAAACATATCTAGAGAATCAGCAATCAATCCTGTAGACGCAGCAATAATTCCGCTGATGAATTCTATAAAGAAAAGTAGAGCATTAATGCCTAATAACAGTTTAAGTACTTTAGCTTGTCTCACAGGATCAGGTTCATTAGGTATATCGCCTGAAGAAAGCTGTGTTTCATCAAGTTTCGCCCCAAAACCCAGTCCTTCAAGTTTGGCCGTAATTTGCTGAATCCCTTCATTATGGAAGACTTTCAGTTTTCGATTGGGAAGATCAAAAGTAAGACCTTTAACTGCTTCAATATCTGCAAGAGCCATACGGACCATTTGCTCTTCAGCAGAGCAATCCATTTTAGGAATGGTATAGGTACTTGTTTGCTTAGCCTGTTGATTGCTTATATAAGTTTCAGTCTTCACAAGCTTTGCACCAAAACCCAAAGCTTCAAGTTTGGTAGTTATATTTTCATCTTTTTGATTATGTAGAACCTTTAAAGACCGGTTAGGTAAATCAAAGATGAGTTTTTGAACACCATCAATTGAAGATAGCGCCATACGAACCATCTGTTCTTCCGCAGAACAATCCATTTTGGGAACTAAGTATTCACTCATGTAGTGCGAATTTTTTAAAACGTCTTCAGTGCTTAAATTTTCTTTGGGATCAGAACCACAACAGGATTGAGCGGTATCTTCACAACTGTTTGAAGTGTTACAGCAAGGAGATGAAGATTTTTCTTCTTCCTCTTCACCACAACAGCTAAGCGTATTATTACAATTCTTTGAATTGTTTGCTTCTGCAATTGATGGATGATTTTCTTGTTGAGATTTCTTATCTTTGCATGGTGTTTCTTTACTACATCCACAACCACTCATAATTATACCCATTAAAAAAATTTATAAACTTTGAATATTAGAATCCCTATAGTTACTATAGAGTCAAGATTTTTTGGAAATACCAACTCAATGCATTTAAAAATTGGTGAACTCTCTAAAAAAACCTCATGTTCAGTATTAACAATTAGGTTTTATGAAAAGGAAGGTTTAATTCCGGAACCCGAAAGAACGGAAGGAAATTACCGCCTTTACGATATAGGCTATGTTGAGCGAATTAAGTTTATTTTGAATTGCCGAACTTTAAATATGAGTTTGAATGAAATTCGTCAATTACTCACCTATAAAGATAATCCCAAGAAAAATTGTTCAGATGTGAATGAATTAATTGACTTACATGTCAGTGCTATCAG
>NZ_JAUZUU010000045.1:0-2407 GCF_031844225.1 Acinetobacter sp. RRD8 | reverse complement strand
ATGTCTAATCAACAGGGTTTTCGGTCTCTAAGTACTTTTTAAAGGGAACATCATCGACTCAAATCTCTATTTGCAACAGTGCCATAAAAACCATCATAAACCAGACATTTTTATTGGTGAGAATATAGACACTTTAAATGGGTTCTAACAAACACGTTTCGTATAAGGTGTATTATGTTAATTTTAGAAAAATTAATTAATTTTCAGAATCATAGTGACTCATATCACCAGATAATAAGATTTCTTAAATTTTCTCTGATAACACTTTAACCAATGACTTTAATTCTTCTTTTAGTTTATTTAAATTTTCAAGTTGAATACTTTGAGTCAGCTCTTTAGGAATCATTTCTGCGGCAGCTCGTAGCTCTCGACCCTTTTCTTTTAATGAAATAAGGACTCTTCTTTCATCATTAGGATCACGTGATCGATTAATAAGTTCAGACTTTTCCATTCTTTTTAGTAAGGGCGTTAGTGTCCCACTATCCAGGTGTAAAATTTGTCCAAGATCACCCACACTTACACATTCTTTTTCCCATAAAACCAACATCACTAAATATTGAGGATAAGTGAGTCCGAGAGGTGTAAGAAAAGGGCGATAAGCTTTTACGATTAAATTAGATGCAGCATAAATAGGAAAACATAGTTGCTCATCTAGGCAAAGCTGATTCTTGGACATAGCTTTTTATTTGGTATAGACAGTGGTCGATACCTGTATATTACCTCGAATAGCGTTGGAATAAGGACATACTTGATGCGTTTGTTCCACGATCTTCTCTGCATCAGCTTGTGAAATACCTGAAAGAGTGACATCTAAGTGTACTGTTAAGGAAAATCCACCATTGCCATTAGCAACCATGCCAACAGTACTCAGGACTTCTACATCGTTATCACGGATTTTATGTTCTTTATTGCTACGAGTTACATGGATCACGGCATTTCCAAAGCATGCAGCATAGCCAGCTGCAAATAATTGCTCAGGATTCGTTGCATCACCTCGACCACCTAATTCTTTTGGCAAAGCTAATTTTAGTTCTAAGATACCATCTTCACTACGAATATTCCCTGAACGTCCACCGATTGCTTTAACTTGGGTAGAATAAAGATTACTCATTTTAATTACCTTTAAATAATATATTGTGTGCAATATAATTGTATAAAATTTAATTTATGTCAATTTTTTTATATGCGATTTAACATAATGGCGGTTATACGAAATGCATTTGCATATTAAGTTAAAAATCAATCACTTAAAAATTTAGTTATGACCAATAAATCAGCAGAAATCTGCTTTTGTAATAAGTTGGTGAGTTTTTAAGCGAATCTGTAACATTTTGCCAGTAAAATTGGTTAAAAAACGATCAATTTGAGTAAAAGTGTCCATTCCATGCGGATCCAGGTTGCGAAACTATCCCCAATTGCTGTGGATAAAATTTAGGCTATTTTGTAGGTTAGAACGCACAAGAATATCGGCTATTTGCGGCTATTCTGAAAACTGGAGTTTTCCTATGATGAACTCATCAGGAACAGGAAGTTCCATAACATAAAACAAAAATTATAAGTTATTGCACATGGACCAAAGGGTACAAAAGCGCAGCAAGTAACAATAGAAACCCCCGGCAGGATACCGGGGTTTTTTATTGCTTATCCTTTCTCATTTGCAAAACAAACATAATGCCCCTAAAATATAGACTATAATCTATATTTTGGTTGTGGTATGTGGACAGTCATTACGACAGATCTATTTAATCAGTGGCTTGAACAGCAAGATGAACCTACACAAGAGAAGGTCCTAGCTGCCCTGGTTGTTCTACAGCAGCAGGGACCGAGTTTAGGCCGTCCTTTAGTAGATACTGTGTATGAGTCTAAATTTACCAATATGAAAGAACTGCGTGTTCAACATCGCGGTAGACCCTTAAGAGCTTTCTTCGCATTTGATCCCTTACGACAGGCTATTGTTCTATGTATTGCTGATAAAGGCGGTAAAAAGCGTTTTTATAAAGACATGCTGGATATTGCAGATGAACAATACCAACTTCATCTCACTACCCTAGGAGATAAATCTAATGGCTAAGACTCTGCAAGAATTGTTAGCTAGCCGCTCTCCAGAGAGCCAAGCCCGTATTCAAAAAATGGCTGATGAATTACTGCTAGAAAATCAGCTTCATCTTATTCGTGAAGAACTCGAAATTTCTCAAAAAGAGCTTGCTGAAACTTTGGGAATAAAACAGCCATCGCTTTCAGCAATAGAAAATCGTGGCAATGATCTTAAGATTTCAACCATGAAAAAGTATGTTGAGGCAATGGGTGGGAAGCTCCGTATTGATGTAGAGCTTCCAACAGGAAAACATATAGGATTCAACGTTTAACAATAAAAATGGGAGCTATAGGCTCCCATTTTTAGATTCGT
>NZ_JAUZUU010000044.1:0-2550 GCF_031844225.1 Acinetobacter sp. RRD8 | reverse complement strand
TTCGTACAACAACTGTTTGGGTGTTGTATAGTCAAGCCTCACGAGCAATTAGTATTGGTCAGCTTCACATATCACTATGCTTCCACATCCAACCTATCAACGTCGTAGTCTTCAACGGCTCTTTAGGAGACATAAAGTCTCGGGGAAATCTTATCTTGAGGTAGGCTTCCCGCTTAGATGCTTTCAGCGGTTATCCCTTCCGAACATAGCTACCCGGCGATGCCACTGGCGTGACAACCGGTACACCAGAGGTTCGTCCACTCTGGTCCTCTCGTACTAGGAGCAGATCCTCTCAAATTTCCAACGCCCACGGTAGATAGGGACCGAACTGTCTCACGACGTTCTAAACCCAGCTCGCGTACCTCTTTAAATGGCGAACAGCCATACCCTTGGGACCTGCTTCAGCCCCAGGATGAGATGAGCCGACATCGAGGTGCCAAACACCGCCGTCGATATGAACTCTTGGGCGGTATCAGCCTGTTATCCCCAGAGTACCTTTTATCCGTTGAGCGATGGCCCTTCCATACAGAACCACCGGATCACTAAGACCTACTTTCGTACCTGCTCGACTTGTGGGTCTCGCAGTTAAGCGCGCTTTTGCCTTTATACTCTACGCGTGATTTCCGACCACGCTGAGCGCACCTTCGTACTCCTCCGTTACTCTTTAGGAGGAGACCGCCCCAGTCAAACTACCCACCAGACATGGTCCTCGTCCCGGATAACGGGACAGAGTTAGAACCTCAATATTACCAGGGTGGTATTTCAAGGACGGCTCCATCGCAACTAGCGTCGCGACTTCAAAGCCTCCCACCTATCCTACACAAGTAAGATCAAAGTTCAATGTCAAGCTGCAGTAAAGGTTCACGGGGTCTTTCCGTCTAGCCGCGGGTACACCGCATCTTCACGGCGAATTCGATTTCACTGAGTCTCTGCTGGAGACAGCGCCCCCATCATTATGCCATTCGTGCAGGTCGGAACTTACCCGACAAGGAATTTCGCTACCTTAGGACCGTTATAGTTACGGCCGCCGTTTACTGGGGCTTCGATCAAGAGCTTCGCTTACGCTAACCCCATCAATTAACCTTCCAGCACCGGGCAGGCATCACACCCTATACGTCCACTTTCGTGTTTGCAGAGTGCTATGTTTTTAATAAACAGTTGCAGGGGCCTGGTTTCTGAGGCTGTCGGCCGCTCAAGGAGCAAGTCCTATCACAGACAACAGCGTACCTTCTCCCGAAGTTACGGTACCATTTTGCCTAGTTCCTTCAGCAGAGTTCTCTCAAGCGCTTTGGTCTACTCGACCTGACCACCTGTGTCGGTTTCGGGTACGATTCCTGTGTAACTGAAGCTTAGAGACTTTTCCTGGAAGCATGGTATCAGCCACTTCACTGTACAAGTACAGCTTGCTATCAGTTCTCAGCATAGAGTACCCCGGATTTGCCTAAGATACATGCCTACAACCTTCCACCTGGACAACCAACGCCAGGCTGACTTAACCTTCTCCGTCCTCTCATCGCATTACACAGAAGTATTGGAATATTAACCAATTTCCCATCGACTACGCCTCTCGGCCTCGCCTTAGGGGTCGACTCACCCAGCCCCGATTAACGTTGGACTGGAACCCTTGGTCTTTCAGCGTGCGAGTTTTTCACTCGCATTGTCGTTACTCACGTCAGCATTCGCACTTCTGATACCTCCAGCAGACTTCTCAATCCACCTTCATCGGCTTACAGAACGCTCCCCTACCACGCATAATAAATTATGCATCCGCAGCTTCGGCATATAGTTTTAGCCCCGTTACATCTTCCGCGCAGGCCGACTCGACTAGTGAGCTATTACGCTTTCTTTAAAGGGTGGCTGCTTCTAAGCCAACCTCCTAGCTGTCTATGCCTTCCCACATCGTTTCCCACTTAACTATAATTTTGGGGCCTTAGCTGGCGGTCTGGATTGTTTTCCTCTTGACTACGGACGTTAGCACCCGCAGTCTGTCTCCCGGATAGTACTCATTGGTATTCGGAGTTTGCATCGGTTTGGTAAGTCGGGATGACCCCCTAGCCGAAACAGTGCTCTACCCCCAATGGTATTCGTCCGAGGCGCTACCTAAATAGCTTTCGGGGAGAACCAGCTATCACCAAGTTTGATTAGCCTTTCACCCCTATCCACAAGTCATCCCCTGGCTTTTCAACGACAGTGGGTTCGGTCCTCCAGTTAGTGTTACCCAACCTTCAACCTGCTCATGGATAGATCACCTGGTTTCGGGTCTATACCCAGCAACTAAACGCCCTATTAAGACTCGGTTTCCCTACGGCTCCCCTATTCGGTTAACCTTGCTACTGAATATAAGTCGCTGACCCATTATACAAAAGGTACGCAGTCACCGGACTAAGCCGGCTCCCACTGCTTGTATGCATGCGGTTTCAGGATCTATTTCACTCCCCTCACAGGGGTTCTTTTCGCCTTTCCCTCACGGTACTGGTTCACTATCGGTCAGTCAGGAGTATTTAGCCTTGGAGGATGGTCCCCCCATATTCAGACAAGGTTTCACGTGCC
>NZ_JAUZUU010000043.1:0-2650 GCF_031844225.1 Acinetobacter sp. RRD8 | reverse complement strand
ATGTATTGAAATCAAATGACATCCAAATCAGCATGGATGGTAAAGGTCGATGGGTTGATAATGTGATGGTTGAACGATTATGGCGGAGCGTTAAATATGAAGAGGTGTATCTCAAAGCCTACAGCAATGTTTTGGATGCGAAGAAGCAATTAAACGCATATTTTGAATTTTATAATTTGAAACGACCTCATTCGAGTCTGGACAAAATGACTCCAGATGAGTTTTACTATGACCAGCTACCACAACAAAATAAGGTAGCTTAACTAGAGCAGAGTATCACTTATAAATAAGCTTTTAGTTGTTCAAACATGTGGGACCACCTCTATTTAAAAAAAGGAAAGAAGATGAAAATTAAGTTTTTAACAGTTTCATTGATGCTTATTCTGCCATTTTCTGTTTTTGCAGCAAATACTGTAGTAGAAAAAGCGGTCATTGAATCAAATAATACATATAAGGCGAAGTATAACTTAGAGGATATGACTGAGTTTAATCAGGCTCAAAAGGGCTTTATTGCCAAGCCAACAGGTCAAATTAAAAGTGAGAAAGGCAATGTTATCTGGGATTTTGATGCATTTAGTTTTTTACAAGATCAAGCACCAAATACCGTTAATCCCACTCTATGGCGACAAGCAAAATTAAACAACAATGTTGGGCTATTTAAAGTAACAGATCGAGTTTGGCAAATTCGTGGTTTTGATTTGGCAAATATGACCATCATTCAGGGTGATACTGGCTGGATTATTGTGGATACATTAACCTCTAAAGAAACGGCTGAAGCAGCACTTAAATTTGCTAGACAGCATTTAGGTGAGCAAAAAATTTCAGCCATTATCTTTACCCATAGCCATATCGATCATTTTGGTGGTGCATTAGGCGTTCTTTCTAGCGAAGAAATTAACGCTAGAAAAACTCCAATTATTGCGCCAAAAGGCTTTATGGAAGAAGCGACCAGTGAAAATGTGATGGCAGGTTCAGCCATGATACGTCGTGCGACTTATATGTATGGAACTTTTCTACCTAAAAATGCGGAAGGATTGGTGGATACAGGTTTAGGTAAGGCTGTTGCTGTGGGAAAAATGGGCATCCTTGAGCCTACACAACTGATCACTCAACCAGAACAGAAAATGACGGTTGATGGCTTGGATTTTGTGTTTTATAACGTGCCGGGTTCAGAAGCACCAGCAGAATTAACGTTCTCTATCCCATCATTGAAACTTTATAACGGCGCAGAAATTCTATCTCATACCATGCATAATCTTTATACCCTTCGGGGTGCTAAAGTCCGTGATGCCTTAAAATGGGTGGGCTATCTAGACCAAGCAATGCAGCATGCCAAAGCATCCGATGTATTGATTGCACAGCATCATTGGCCTGTCTGGGGCAATGACAATATTCAAGATTTTATTAAAACCCAGCGAGATGTTTATAAGTTCACGCATGATCAGACGGTGAGATATATGAACTCTGGTTTTAATGGCGCTGAAATTGCCGAAAAAATTAAGCTTCCAGCGGCACTTGATCAAAAACTATATGCTCATGGCTATTATGGAACCCTAAAACATAATGTAAAAGCAGTATACCAATATTATATGGGATGGTTCGATGCCCATCCTTCCAATTTAGATCCATTACCCCCTAAAGCTGTTGCAAAAAAATATATTGAGTTAGCAGGTGGGGAGAACAATGCATTGAAAAATGCGCGGGATGCCTACGCTCAAGCTGACTATAGATGGGCTGCCGAGATTTTAAAACATATTGTGTTGAATAACCCTCAAAACCAACAAGCAAAAGACTTATTGGCGAATACTTATCGTCAATTGGGCTATGCTGCTGAGGCTTCAACTTGGCGTAATTTCTTTTTGGTGGGCGCTCAAGAGCTACAAAATAATGTACCCCTACAAAATACTTCTGATCCGAGTGATTTATTGATTCATACACCAACTGAAAGATTTCTTGAAGCTATGGCGACAAATTTAGATGTGGAAAATTTAAAAAATGAAAACCAGTGTATCAATCTGGTTTTGTCGGATACCAAAGAGCATTTTTCATTATGGGTTGAAAACTCAGTCATGCAGTTTAAGCGTTATGATGAAAGTAAAGATTTGGCATTGGATTGCCCTACATTAACCTTAACCAAGCCCTTATATCTAAAAATGATTACAGGTCAAATAGAAGGGGTAAAAGTCCTGCTTTCTAAAGACAGTAAAGTCAAAGGTAATCCACTGAAAATTGGAAAATTCTTTGCAATGTTTAAACGTCCAGATTCAATTTTCCCGATTGTGACTCGACCAAATGGCTAAGCTCAAATAAGTAAAGTCGAAACTTAAATTAATAGATCCAAAGAAATGGGTGAAATTATCAACTTGGTTCTCCCAATCTTATAACAGGAATACAAGAAATTATTTCTTGTATTCCTCTTTAAAATTAAAAGTAAGCTATATGTATTTTAACTCTATTGATACTTTATTAAATGGTTTTTGAATTTTTATACTTTATTTTCGATGGAGATATTTTTATTAGTAGCTTGTTTAAAAAAGATTTGTTTATTTTTCTATTAATTGCTTCTAAATAATAACTTCAATATTTTTGTGGTTAAAAGGCAAGGGGGTATTATGATGTGTTTTTTATTGAAAATAAGCTTTTATATTAG
>NZ_JAUZUU010000042.1:0-3334 GCF_031844225.1 Acinetobacter sp. RRD8 | reverse complement strand
CATGCTTATTGGGGAGTAGATTATCACTTATAGACGTGGTCTAAAATCCTAGAACCACATCAGAAGATCATACATTTAAAATTAATTTACTGCGCAATCAAATACTTCACAAATACAGATTGACAGGTCAAGAACTTCCACAGATATTAGCGTTTTTGGCGCTCTCTCCCATTGTACTTGACATTTATGACGGCAAGCTTAAAAAGTTTTAATATTCTGCTACTTATTCTGTGGCCTGCTCTCGTTACAGGTGGTTTGTTAATTGTTGCAGGAAACCTATCAGATGGTTTACGTCTAGGTTTTTTATCCCTACCAGGCGTTATTTTTACTTACTTTGCAATCACACGAAGAAATACATACTGGTATATTTTTTCTTTGTTGTGGTGGTTTATTTTTTTACTCGACTCACTGCTCAGATCAAGTACATGGTTTCTTTTTAGTAGTGATAGTGAAGCCTACTTTATTATTGAAGCGATTGCCAATACTAATCGCCAAGAAATTTGGGAATTTCTACAACTTCATTCAGTCGCAGTATCTACTGTTTTTATCAGTTTAATTATTCTCATCGCGCTGCATAGTTTTGCAGTCTTTAAATTAATTAAAGTTCAACATGTAGAGCAAATTTGGCAAAGTAAAATCTTTCGCTCATTTATCATTTTGCTTACCGTATTAAGTCTGACTAGCTATTTGATGAAACCTTCTCGCAAGGTGCATCCTCTTATTTTTTGGACAGAATATCAAACTAAGATTCAAGATTTCCGCGGGCGAGTAAAACAACATAAAAATGTACATAAGCAATGGGATTTAAGTGCTGAAAAAAACCTAGTCATGACGCGACAGGCCAAAGGTAAACAAACCCATGTCCTTGTGCTTTCTGAAAGCTTAACCAGTTTGAATCTTGGCATTTGCGGTTATCCTAGAGATACCACTCCTGAGTTGAATAAACGACTTTCAGAGATCAAAGTTTTTTGTAATGCGTTTTCGCCATCACCATCTACCATCAATGCTTTACGTGTTTTATTGACTGAAAGCCCTGCATCAGAACATAAGAAATATTCACCCGAAAGTGTATTGGCTTATGCTCGAGCAGCAGGATATAAAATTTATTGGCTAAGTAATCAAGATGATAGTTATCTATCATCATTGTTTGGTTCTTATGCGGATCAAGCTATTTATAAAAATACCCGTTCAGGTCGTAGCAGCTCATCTTTAGATGAAAATTTACTTCCCATTTACCAGCAGGCACTTGCTGATCCCGTCGAAAAGAAACTTATTATTTTACATCTGATCGGGACTCATCCTAATTACCAAGAACGCTACCCAACGACATTCAATAAATTTAATAGTAATAGTAATGATCGTGTTGAATCAGATTTAAAAGCACGAAATATCGATCCTTGGATTCTTTCCTTACGTAATGATTATGACAATGCAGTGCTATATGAAGATCATTTATTGGCAAAAATGCTGGACACTTTAAGAGCTGATCATTTACCTGATTTTAGATCTTTCACGGTAGTTTCAGATCACGGCAATGAAGTTGGACATGAACTAGATTATGCTGGTCATAGCCCAACGACCAAAGCAGGCTACCAAGTTCCTGTCATCATGTGGTCGGATAAGTTAAATTTAACAGGCGTGAATAAAGACACAAATCTCAATACTGCTGAACTGGATCAGAATTTAATGCATATCATGGGCTTGAAAGATAAATCCTCTTCCAATCATTCGTATTGGCTAGATCAAGATTATCGTTTTACACCTGAGGCAAATTGGCCCTACTGGGAAAATAAATCCTAAGAAAATTATTATCTCTCCCAGTTTGATCAATAGGTTAAGCTGGGTTTATTTTTTATCTATAAAAAATTCATAAAATTATCATCTTATTGTCATCCGTTTGATAAACTTAATTTGCACACTGACTGCTTTAATTAAATAGGACTTACGCATTGACAGATTCAAAAAAGTATTAAAATACTTTATAAAGTATCTGTGATCAGACGAATTAAACATGCTTCTACAGCAACTTGTACATTACCCATTTATATGGGCTTTCTCATGACAGAACCGAACTCTATTAGCTGCACACAACTTGCCGAGACTTATAATATCTCGCATGATAGTGTAAATCGCTTTCTAGAGCGTGAAGACTACACACCTCACGACCTATATCAAGAAGCAATTCAACATATTGATAATAATAAACTTATAGTCAGTATTGATGATACTGTTTTAGATAAACCGTATAGTCAGCATATGGACTTAGTTAGCTATTTTTGGTCAGGCAAACACCACCGATCCGTCAAAGGTATTAATCTCATTACCTTGTATGCGACAGATCAAAATGGTCAAAATATTCCAATTAATTTCCGAATTTATGACAAATCTGAAAGTAAAACCAAGAATGATTACTTTATGGATATGTTAAGTGAAGTACTCAGTTGGGGTGCAAAGATTCAATTTATTACAGGTGATAGTTGGTATTCATCGACTGAAAATCTAAAAACCATAAGAAAATATGGTATTCGATTTATGTTTGGTGTCGACAGTAACCGTAAGGTTTCCCCAGAAAAAGGACAATGGTTTCAACTGCGTTTATTGCCAGATTTCCATCAGGGTCAAGTGGTCTGGCTCAAAGATTTTGGCTTTGTACAATTATTTAAGACTCAGTTAAAAGAACAGCAGAGGTTTTATATTGTGCATCAAGATGAAGATGATTTATTGTCCTTTGAGGGTTTTCATGAATTACATTCAAGTCATTGGAAAATAGAACAATATCACCGAGTGATTAAACAGGTTTGTCATATTGAAAAGTTTCAAGTAAGACGGTCTAAACTGATTTTGAATCATATTTTTTCAGCCTTAATGGCCTACGTTGAGATACAAAAGAACCAGTTTGAGGGGATCTTTGAAAATGTATATCATTGGCAGAAGAAATTATTTAGACCAATGATCAAAAACTTCATTGATGACTTTATTCTCGATAAAAATCATCTGCTACCACAGAGAGTCTATAAATAACAGTGCGTAAGTCCTAATTTAGATATTTCTACCTGTAGAAAAGAAAATTATAAAACCTTCAAAAAGCGTGTCACAATCAAAAAGCGTGTCACAATCAATAATAAAATAAATAAAATACAATGATTTAAGTAAATTTTCTGTTTGACATGCTACTTGACATACCTTTGACATGCTTTTTTTCATGTCAGTTAAAGCGAATCCAGTAAAAAAAAAGCGTGTCACAATAGCGTGTCACAATTAGTTATAAACGTAAGTATATGATATATATTTATTTTTTTATATTATTAAAAATATTACTGACATGCTTTTTTAC
>NZ_JAUZUU010000041.1:0-4599 GCF_031844225.1 Acinetobacter sp. RRD8 | reverse complement strand
GGATGAATTTTATGATCAACATTTACTAAAAGTAATTGCAGCATAATTTAAATATTTAGAGCGGATTTATCACTTATAAAACTGAATTGAGTGGTCTAATTAACGGAACCACATTAATTTGTATTCAATCCATGTTGCAAAGCGACTGAAGCAATTGAAACGTCCGGTGCTTTACAAGCCTGAACGATCTGCTGTTTAAATTCAGCACTGCATGTTCTTCGTTTTTTCTCAAGAGATGTGATGGATGTCTGGTTATTTGTAGTCATAAATTTAGTCCCCACTTGTTTTTAAGTAGGGACTAAATTAAGGCTTATAGGATGAGTTCATAAGGTGTGTTCAGCGAACGCTTACGTTTTGAATAGATTTAAGAAATTAGGCAGACCTCATACCCAAGTTGTCACTTGAATTTGTATAACTTAGGGAAGATCTATATCTAAAGCCTTTATGCAACAGAGTCGTTTTTATCCTAGGGTCCTTACCACTTGTATTCTTTACGAACATATATCTAAAAAAGTGTAGCAAGTTGCTACACTTTTCGCTAGATCAGCTCTTTACCAAAAATATCATTCAGTCTTTCACGAATACTTTGAACGAATTCCGGATTGTTTTTAAGTTTATGCTTCATATTTCGTTTAAAGTCATTCAGCCCCATACCAATTTCAGCAAAATCCATTTGGAATAAAGTGTCATTAATGACAATATTTGCTTGAGAGTCAGTGAGGCATCCTACTTTTTTAAACCACTTCTTGAACTGCTGATAATTTTCATCATTATTAAAAATATACCAAGAACGTACATTCGTATCGAATTTAGCCCCTAATTCTTTTACGGATGCATTGTCTTCAAATGGAACATCAAGATAGATTTTTTCGATCACTGCAATTTCATCCAGTGCCTTATCAGCAATCCGATGATGCAGTTTAAAATTCACACCTACAATTGGACGGCCTTTCTTAACGGTTTCATACTCTAATTGTAGATCTGTATTTTCGTTAATTTCTGCCACTATTTTGTCTAATACATAGCGTCTAAAATCTACCCAGCGATCATATTTGGTTTCATTAATATCAATCAGTGCTTTCAAGTTTTCTAAAAGTAATGGCACTTCATACCTCTTTTGATTGGCGTACTTAAATTCGTTTTTAATGAAATAAGTATAAAGACTCATACTGGCAACAGAATCTAGGGCAAAAAGATGTTTTAGCTGATAGGTAGTAAAATTACCCCCAGCCAGTTGAGTGAAATACGGCAACACCTCACTGGTAAAACGAATCTGAATTGCATTTTTAGAGTCATCTTCCCATCTTAACTCACGGATAATGGGAACGACAGAATGTACTTTTTTAGTCTTTCTCTTACCATTATCAGCAGGCTCCTCAATAATAAAATGAGCTACTCGGGATGAAAGCTCTTTATAGATCCGATCTATTGCAACATTAATTGAATTACGTTTATTTAATCCTAGTAAATCTGCCAAATCATCCTTATACAAATAAATATAAGTTTGTTCGGTAATTTCACTATCTACCTTATTTTTCTCACTATAATTCGCAACCGCCATTGCATATAGAAGTGCCTTATATTCATTGGATGACAACTCGATTGGGCGAATTAATCGGTTACTGGTACTGACAACGCCATTATGGCGAATGTTGCCTATACAGTAGGGAATATAATTCGTTTCTTCTTGCAATGGTTCAGATTCTGTCATAACCGTGATATTTATAATTTGACTTAGTTTTTATATACAAAAGTGGAAAAACTTTCAAGACTTTCACCACAAGATTCTAAAAGTGGAAGGTCCGTCATCAAAAAAAGCGTTATTATCCGGTTTTTTGCCTTTAAAGTGGAATTAAATAAAATATTTCCACCCTACAGTGACAGACCTTCCACCTTTAGCCCCCGAAATTACAGTTTAGAATGACTATTTTTATTTTTTCACCCACATTCAGATAGGTTAAATTAAATAGAAACCCTGATGTGACAAGGCTTCCACCTTTCAGTTAGATTCGAAAGGTATAACTGCACATATAATCATCAGGAAATATCCAATAAAAACAGATTATCCACAGGTTAAAAATATACAGTGACAATCGTTCCACCTTTAAGGCTTAGTTACGAGACTTTATTAACATATTAAATAATTGTTTTTTAAATTATTTTTAAATAAAAATAGCGGTTTAAAAAATAGCAGTGACAAACCTTCCACCCTAGTGACAGACCTTCCACTTTAGAGTGACAAACCTTCCACTTTAGAGTGACAGACCTTCCACTTTAGAGTGACAGACCTTCCACTTTATGGTGACAAACCTTCCACTTTATGGTGACAAACCTTCCACTTTTAAAACTCTAAGAATTTGTTTTATATAATAAAAATACACTCTTAATTGTTAATTAGCTAAATAACTAATTATTCTAATTATTAATTAAGCTAGCTTAGTTAAAGATTTATTTTTAAGCTGTTTTACATCTGAACAAATAGGATTTATAAATTTTAAAACTATAGTAAGATGAGTGAAAGTTATTTATATTACTAAACATTCAAATACGGAAGCATCTGACACGCATGTCTGCAAAAATTATTACTGTTGCTAATCATAAAGGCGGATGTGGCAAAACAACGACTGTTGTGCACCTAGCCTCAGAACTTGCCAATCTGGGCAACAAGGTTTTAGTCATTGATTTAGATCCTCAAGCAAACGCAAGTTTACACATTGGGATCCAACATCCAAGCGAAATTGTTGTGACTACAGCAGAATTACTAGTGGGCGATATTTCGTTGTTGGCAGATGCATTACAAGAAGAAACGAACTTTGAAAAAGTATCATTAATTTATGGTTCCTTGAATTTAGGAAAAACTGAAGACCAACTAAAAGAAGAAGCTCCCCGTCCTTCTGAAGAGTTAAATATCAAGTTAGAACTGTTAAAAGATCTTTATGATTTTATATTGATCGACTGTCCACCTAGTCTTAAATTATTAACCAGCAATGCCCTGGCATCTTCAACACATGTCATTATTCCTATCGAATCCGGATCACAATATGGATTGTATGGGGTAACAGATCTTTTAAATCATCTTGAAAAGATCAAACGTATTAATCCAGATTTAGAGCTTTTAGGCGCTTTACTAATTAAGCATGATGAACGTCAGAATGTTTGTAAGCTGATTCGGAATGAAGCCTTAAAACAGGTAGGAAAACTTTTAGAGACCACCATTCCTCAAAGTACTAAAGTTAATCAAGCAGCGATTCTGCAACAATCACTTTTGAATGTAGAAAAAAATTCAAAAGTACGTAAGGCTTTTGAAAGCCTTGCCAATGAAATTGTAGCTAAAGTTTAAACCTGAGAGTATTATGGCAAGCACCAAAGAGCTTTTAGCTCAGAAACTGAAACAGAATACAGAAAAACATCAGCAAGCACAGAAAGACAATATTAGAGAGCTGAAAGAGTTTAGACGTAATGTTCCTATTGAGGATATTAACCGCAGTCCAAACCAGCCGCGTAAATTATTTGAAGAGTCACAATTAAAAGAACTGGCGGATTCCATTAATGAAGTCGGTCTGTTGCAGCCCATTACAGTGCGTAAACTTGATAATCTGAAATATGAACTCATTGCAGGCGAGCGGCGCTTACGGGCGCACCAGTTACTCGGCAAGTCTGTGATTGAAGCGATTATCATTGATGCGAATAATGTAGAAGCATCTTTGTTAACCTTAGCAGAGAATTTAAAGCGTCAGGACCTGACAGATTATGAAATTTTTATTGGCCTGAACTCACTTGATGAGAAGTTAAAGAAAAACAAGCAACGTTTAGCCAATTCACTGGGTTTAAATCGCGAAGATATGTACAAGTATTTAGCATACGAAAAACTGCCTCAAGTAATTTTAAATGACCTTGATGTGGAACCAGGCCTACTAGGTCGTACTGCTGCAACTGCATTCAAAAAATTTCTGTCGGATCATATAGAGCAACTTTCTGAGGCCGAAAAGGCTTTGCTAGGGGCTTGGGAAAAAGTAAAAGACAAAAAACTAGAGCAAAGTAAAGTTACTGCCTATGCTGAAAAAATATTGAGTCAGGATCCAGAAAAACTGACCACAACATCTGTGGTTAGAAAAATTGAATATGCAGGTAAGATTGCGGGGAATATCAAACTCAATCAAAAACAGCTTAAGGTTTCTCTGAATATCTCGGAAATTGACGAAGCTAGTCTCTTACAACTAGAAGATTTTTTAAAACAGCTTATTAAGAAAAGTGAAAAAGTGTAGCAAGTTGCTACACTTTATTTGACAATCTCAAATTAGGGCGTGTTATCAATTAAGCCAGAAAGATCGCTGATAAGAAGTTTTGAGCCAATTTATCATAGCGTGTGGCAATAGCACGATATTGTTTGAGCTTGGCAAAAAAATTCTCGATCAGATGTCTTGCCTTGTAGATATGTCAATCATAATCACGCTGATCAATAGAATTACTTTTCGCTGGCATCACAACTTGACCCTTCGCCTCTAAAATTGGATCAATGACCCGATCCCTAGAGTTGTAGGCTTTATCCATAAATCAGGTCTGGCTCAACGATAAGTCCAGCAACACATCTGAACCGTT
>NZ_JAUZUU010000040.1:0-4868 GCF_031844225.1 Acinetobacter sp. RRD8 | reverse complement strand
GTGGCAACGCCCATCGCATTATTAAAGGCATCTGCATCGTTAACTGTATCTATGTCAATCCTAAGACCGAACAATACTGGTTCATTGATTACCGTATTTATGACAAAACCACCGATGGCAAAAGCAAACTTGACCATCTAAAAGACATGCTACAGCACAGTATTGAACACAAACAAATTAAATTCAAATATGTGCTCATGGATACCTGGTATGCCACCAAAGACATCATGCTGTATATTGATAACTTACAAAAAATCTATTATTGTCCTTTAAAATCCAATCGCAAAGTCGATGATTCAAAAGGAGTACACCCTTACAAAGCAGTCAACGAATTAACTTGGACTGACCAAGAGCAACAAAATGGCAAACTGATTAAAATACATGCCTTTCCTAAAGATTACAAAGTGCAACTGTTCCGAGTAGTGGTTAATGAAAACCGCACGGACTGGATTGTCACCAACGACACCACTCAGGATTCATCAGATGGCACACGATTGGTGTGTGCCATCCGCTGGAAGATTGAGCAGTTTCACCGAGAACTTAAACAACTCACTGGTATTGAAGCTAATCAGTGTCGTAAGGCTCGTATTCAGCGGAATCATATTTGTTGTATGCTGGTTTGGCTGCAGTTAGCCAGACAGGCTAAACGGTTAAAACAATCTTTATATCAGGTTAAAAGGGGTTTACTCAGTGATTATTTGCGTGAGCAGTTACGCTCGCCTTCGGTCGTCTTTGCGTAAGTCCTAATAAAGTATTTATTTTTCATTTATTTGTATTAGTAAATTGGATTTTTTAAAATAGAGTTTCTACTCTATAAATTAGAAAATTGTAATAAAATTAGGATATTTAGCGTGACGTGGTCTATATTTTTTGTAAAAAATGCAATTTATTTAAAAAATTAATTATGCTCGTGTATTTATTTTGTTATTAAAGTGATATAAATAAAATGGCATATTTTTTAATAAATATACCCCAATCTCAACTTTGAATAAGGCTTTCCAGCTGTAAAGGTGGATTTCCTAATCGTGTATTTAAAATTACTGCAATGGTATGTGAAAGAATCTTACGCGTAATTCTATGCGTTAAATGCCATAAATCTTTAGCTCTTACTTTTTGAATGTGAAATCGTTCAGTTAATTGACCTATAACAGTCTCAATTTTTCTACGAGCATTCATGAGCCTCGCCATAGCTTCCTTAGACCTGCTATCAGTCATGTTCTTTCTATAAGGTGTTTGTAAATCAATATCTTGGTACATAAAATAGTGTTTTAATTCAGGTCTTAAGTATCCTTTATCACCACCAAGTAATCCCTGAATATCTTGAGTAATTTCTGGTGCAACATCACGTTCATCACAATGAGCTGGAGCAAAAGTATAGCCTGTAATCATTCCTGAAAAGTTAATAACGATATGTCCTTTGAAACCATAATATTTTTCTTGTTTAGCCGCACAATAACTAAAACCTGCAGATTCTTTGAAGTTTTTATGTTTTTTTGCTCTAGCATAACGACAAACAGGTATAGGAAAGCCATCGATAAAATGAATATTATCTAAACCGAAAAAAGATTTTAGTTGTGACATAATCTGTTGACTTACATGCCATAATTTTGCACAAAGTTTGCAAAAATTAGGATAGGAACCTAATTTTGGAAACCATTCAAACCAATTGTGTTTAAAGTAGAACCAGATATTTTTATCAGAATCTAAGCCAAGAAACTCTCCCACAATTTGTATAGTAAGAATTTCAATATCACTTAAAGCGGGTGGAAATCCTCTACTTCTTAAAGGTTGAATGACAATCGCTGAGTAAAATTGCTCTATGATTAAAAATACAGAAATGATAAATTAGTAAATGGACATAACTTGCTTTGCTTTTCTTAGTCGAAAATTAAATTGGGTTATGTCCTTTTTATTTCAAAGACTTAAAAAGTTGAGATTCGCGTAAATATGTTATACAAATCTAATAATACATTAAGTCTACCAAGGGTTGTTTATGTGGAAATTATCGCTTTTAACTACTGTAATTCCATTGGTGGTAGCCTCTTGTGCATCTGATCCTTACTCAAAGCCTTCTGCTTTACGGTTTCAAAATAATAAGCAAGGTTATAATCAGGAGATCAATGTCAACAGAGATGCTAAATTATGCGCAGGGGATACAAGAGATGAACAGAGTTGCCCAATTTATTTCTATATTGACAGTATTGAATCAGGTAAATTCTATATCAATAATACGGCAAAGTATTATTTAAAACCAGAGGTTTATAATTTCAAAGTTAAAAATTGTAGCGGCGAAAAAAATTGTCAGAGTTGCGATGTCGACTTGCGGCCAGATCAATTAAAAGATCGTAACTTTATTCTTTCTGTAGATGCTGCTGGTGTACCTTTTATTTCAAATAATGGTCATCCTTTGGCTTGTAGACAACAGCCAGCAGCTCAAAAGCCTGTCGTTGCTCCTGTTGAGCATACTGAAACAATTGATTTGGCAGCCGATACATTATTTAAATTTGATGGTTCATCTTTAAATGATTTATTGCCTAAAGGCCGTCAGGAAGTTCAGGACGTAGCATCAAAAATTTCAACAGGTTTTGTTTCTGTCAGTAAGATCATATTGGTCGGTCATACGGATCGTCTAGGAAGCGAAACTTATAACCAAAAACTTGGTCAGAATCGTGCTGAAACTGTACGTAGTCTGCTTGTTCAAAATGGCGTATCCGCAAATATTATCTCGGTGGCAAGTGCAGGGAAGAATCAACCAGTCACGGACGGCTGTCCTACGGTTAAATCTCGTGAAGCACTAAAAGCATGTTTACAGCCCGATCGTCGCGTGACGGTACAAATTACGGGCATTACCAAGTAATTCAGCATTTAAAAGTTTCAACGAATATAGGCCACACAGAACATGACAAATTTTATTGTAGTAGAAAAAGATTCTTTAAATAAAGTATCTATCAACACGCAACATATCACTTTAACAGAAGCATCAATTGTCCATACCAAAATGCATCGTAATGATGTAGCAGAGTTTTTACGTGATGGCAATAACCTGATTTTAAAGTTAAATAATGGTGAAACTGTCCTTATCGAAAACTTCTTTGTCGTATATGACAAAGTTGATTCTGATCTGGTTTTTGAAGAAGATGGTTGTATCTTATACTGGTTTGATGGTGTTTCTGGTTTTAAGGGAATACCTGGGCTTGAGGTCTTATTACCTGCTAGTGCGGCAGGTGGGTCTTTACTGCCATGGATTATTGGTGGTGGTGCTGTTATTGGTGGCATCATTGCAGCCGCAGGAAGTGGCGGTGGAGGGGATAAAAACGCATGGCCAATCGCCGTTAAGGATGAAATTACAGGTGTTGAAGATACCCCAGTTAATGGCAATGTTTTAACTAATGATCGTGATCCTGATGGAAACGCAATCACAATTACTCAATTTGTTGTGGAGGGTAAAAGCTATAATGCAGGCCAAACCGTTACAATTGATAAAATTGGCGAGCTAACGCTCAATGCCGATGGAACTTATCACTTTGTCTCTGCGACTAACTGGAATGGCACCGTTCCAACAGTTACTTATACAATTAGTGATGGCCAGGGTGGAACCGCTTCAGCGGAATTGGTAATCACAATTACACCTGATGCAAATCCTTCGATTAGCATAAAAGATGAAAATGGCGGCAGTGAAAATCCGAACAATACTACTGATACATTAATTGAACAGGGGCATGTTACTGTATATGAACAGGGTTTAACTGATACATCGGGTTCAAATAAAGAAACGGGTAGTATTACGATTGGGGCTGGTGATGGCGTAAAGTCTGTTACGGTTGGTGATACCAATATTTTGCTAACAGATCTGGAAAATGCCTCAACTACACCGATTATTATCAACACGCCTCATGGCAAGATCATCATTACTGACTATACGCCAAATGGTCAGGAATTTAATGGCGTATCTACGGGTGGCACCATTACTTATGAATATGAACTAGATCAACCTGTTACCAACGATGCATCACACACCGATAACTTTCTGGAAGAAGTCGGTATATCTGTGACAGATCAAAGTAATATTGTGAGCAGTGGCAGTCTAGTCATTAGCATTATTGATGATGCACCACTTGCCAAAAACGACATCGATAATGTGGCTGCTAATCAATTTACCCCTGAAACTGGAAATGTACTGACGGGTGTTGGTACGAGTAGTGGGGCTACAGGTGCAGACAAAATTAGTGCCGATGGAGTGAGCATCTCCACAGTGGTTAGTGATAATGTATCTGCTAACGTGGTAACAGATGATGGCACAACGCTGACGATCGAAGGGCAGTATGGTACTCTAATACTCAATAAGACCACAGGTGAATATAGTTACGAGCGTCATGAAGGTACGCCGGGCGGTGTAAATGAGGTATTTACTTATACATTGGTTGACGGTGATGGGGATAGCTCAACAGCTAGCTTGACATTAGTCATTGGCAATAGTGCGCCTCTTGTTACGCTTCCTTCGAGCGATGGAGAGAGTACCAAAGTCTATGAATCAGGTTTGAATAATGGTGGCTCTAAAGCATCTACTGATAAGGAAACAACAAGCGGTACAATTGCTTTTACCTCTCCAGATGGTTTGGCTTCTCAAGATGCAGTGAAGTTAGGTGGACATACCCTAACGACAGCAGATCAAACATTCTCGGATGGTTTAACTGCACGCTATGAATACAATTCGGCAACTGGTACAGGTACTATCCACTATAGCTACACACTTCCTGCGAATACGTCAGGTGATAATACCAATGCAACATTTGCAGTGGAAGTGACAGATATCGATGGCGATAAAACAGCTTCGGGTGATCTGGTTATTAATATTATAGATGACGCAC
>NZ_JAUZUU010000039.1:0-5066 GCF_031844225.1 Acinetobacter sp. RRD8 | reverse complement strand
GTCATATTTTATAACAAGAAAAAATAAACCATGGCTTTTGGGTTTATGAATAGACTCAATAATGCCCCCCAATTACTCATTGATCGGTAAAAAAGGTAAGACAGCTTTTCGCTCTCTTCTTAGCTTAGGAATTTCTGAATTATAGCCCATAAAATCAGCAACGCCCTCTAACGCTGTCATACAGCGTTAGAGGGATAATGATCTCAAGATTGTATTGCTTGGGCTGTCTAATTTGCCGTATTAGACACCATCACCATCACCAGCCCAAACCATATCCACTTTTTTAAGCATTGCTTAATGCACTGGCTAAATCACCAGTACCCTTCAAGTCAGACACCTGTCCCTCCAAAGGCTGACTAAATTCAATACGCTGAATCTTTGCTGCCCGCTCTGCGGAGAACACTGGGATTTGACTCATCGCAAATTCAGACAGTGCGGTAATGGTTAGTGAGGGATTCACACCTAAATTCCCAGGTACAATCGAACCATCTAATACGCGTAAATTTTGATAACCAAAGACTTGACCAGTGAAGTCCACAACGCCATTCGACTTGTCATTGCCCATCGCGACACCACTCATAATATGTGCTGTCGTTGGCGTTCCCAGTAGAATTTCAGTAAGTGCAGAACCAGGTTCTCCACCTAACTTTTGTGCAATCATTTTAGTGGCTTCTTCAGCCGCAGGGAATGAAACGGTGAGTGGCGTGTCCCCTTCTTTTTGCACAGCAGTGATACTATTTTTGAACAGTCGATACCACTTTCTACGCCATTCAAAATGAATGAATGCTTCAGACTTTTGCATCACCAATAAAATGATAGAGTCTTTGGCTTTACCCTTATAACGCAGTACTTTAAAGGTTTTTAAGGGATGTAACAGTGTATTGAACACAAACTTCATAAAGCGCATAAAGCCCTGACCGGTCACCATCGGCACGTATGGAATATAAATCCATGAAGCATCCGCACCTTCAGGGAACCGTGTGACCTCAATATTGGTATCTGCATCGACCGAAATAAAAGAGCTGATTGCTACCCCATCATCCAGTTTTTTATCTGTGTTGTTCACTGTGGTCAGAGTTTCCGAGTTCGTCCGAACTTCCTGTCCCAGCAATGAAGAAATATTGGGTAAAGTCTTATACTGATCCCGCATTTTTAACAACATCGGTACCGTACCCATCACCCCTGCAGATAACACTACCCCACGACTGCGCAAACTATATTGACGAACATTCTTACCTAAAGTTTCTTTGATAATGATTTCATAGCCTTCACCACCATCCTCACTCAATGGCATAATTTTGAGGACTTCAGAACTTGGACGAATTTCTACCCCATTACGTTCAGCAAAATACAGGTAATTCTTCATGAGGGTGTTTTTGGCATTATTACGACAGCCCAACATACAACTGCCACAATAAATACAGGAGTTACGATCTGGTCCATCTCCATTGAAATACGGATCTTTCGCTAATTGTCCTTCTTGACCAGCTACTTGCGAAAAGAAGACCCCCGTATTCACCGTTTTAAATGAATTTGCATATCCAATTTCACTCGCAACTTCTTTTAACGTGTCGTCTGCAATATTGGTATAAGTATTATTCGCTGTACCCAACATACGTTGAGCGAGACCATAAAACGGCTTTAAGGTGTCTTTCCAGTCTTTACGAATCTTGGTCCATGCCTCCGACTCAAAAACTGCATCAGGTGGAATTAAATGTACATTGGCATAAATTTGTGAGCCCCCACCAACGCCCACCCCATGCAAAATGGTGGTTTTACTGGTGAAAGTAAATTGCATCGTACCTCTGAATCCCAGTTCAGGTCGCCACAAATAGTTTTTTGTGTCTAAATTGGTGGTTGGAAAATCCTTGTCTTCACGGCGTAAGCCTTTCTCCAAAATCAGGACTTTATAGCCTTTTTCACTGAGGCGTAAAGCACTGACCGATCCACCAAAGCCTGAGCCAATCACGATTTGATCATAATCAAAATCTTTATTATTCATACTATTAACTCCTTTAATAGTTTTATTTTTCTGTTTTTAAATACACTAATTCCTTCACTTCAAAATATCCATCTTGAAGTGAAAAGTGATGTTGAGGTTTTAAAATTTAAGCGCTTATGACTTCATGCGAATCAATAAATTCAACAGCCAATTGGCAAATTTTCCATACGGTGGCGCGAGAAACTTCAAACTCGAAAAACCCGCCTGATAAAATACAGGGCGCATTTTAGAAAAAGTCAAAAAGCCTTCATAACCATGATAGTGCCCCATCCCGCTGGCACCGACTCCACCAAAGGGTAAGTCATGCTGCCCGACATGAAATAAGGCATCATTGACCGAAACCCCGCCCGACATAACTCTGCTGATATAAAAATCGATTAAACTTTTGTTATTACTAAATGGATAAAAAGCCAATGGACGATCACGCTGCACAATATAGTCTACTACCTCTTCAGGCTTTTGGTAGGTTTTGACCATCAAGATCGGACCAAAGGTTTCACGCGTATCAATTTCCATCTCATCATTACTGTTCAATACCAAAGTCAGTGGAAATTTTCGTGTCGCAGCATCTGGTTCTTGCTGATTTAAATTAATCAAACTGGCCCCTTTGGCTTCAGCATCTGCCAAGCTATGCACTAAGCGCTGAAATGCACGCTCATCAATCACAGAAGTATAATCTTTGCTATGAATATCAGGCACATGTTCCTGAACCCACGCTGCCGCGGCTTGAATAAAAGCTTGTAACTTCGACTCATGTACAAATAAATAATCGACATTGGTACAAATTTGCCCCGCATTAAACTGTTTCACAAACATAATGCGTTCTACAGCTTTCTCAATAGGGTATTCAGGATCAATCACCGCAGGAGATTTACCACCCAACTCCAAAGTCACTGGCGTCAAGTTCTGTGCTGCAGCAGCCATGACTTTACGCCCTGTCGCACCAGAGCCAGTAAACATCAGGTGGTCAAACGGCAATTTTGAAAATGCGATGCCTACTTCACCAGTCTCATCGAAAATCTGTAATTTTTCCGCTTTAAAGTATTTGGGACTTAACTCAATCAGTAATTCAGCCAAATGTCTTGAATTTTCAGACATTTTAACCATAGCGGTATTTCCCGCAGCAAACACAGCAGATAATTGCGAGAACATCAAATTGATGGGGAAATTCCACGGCACAATAATTCCAATCACCCCCAGCGGCTGCGGAATCACACGGTTTTTTGCACCAAAATACAGGCTATGATCGACATGTCGTTTTTGTACTTTGGTCCAGTGTTTCAAGTGTTTGATGCTGCCGTTTATGTCATCCGTGACAGTTATAATTTCTGCTAATAAGGTTTCATGGCGTGAACGATTTCCATAATCACGATTCAAGGCGTCAATAATTGCTTCACGGTGATTGTTAATCAATGCTTTTAAATTCAGTAAATGTTGCTTGCGTTGTTCAATCGTTTCAATGCCTTGCTGATGAAAGCTTTTGCGCTGTAATTGAAAACAATCGTGCAATGTCTGTTCTATCACTGTTTGCTCGATATGAGACTGAACCGTAAGTTGCATATGCTTTTCCTTTCACGGCTAAAAATGGTGATTCAATACTTCTTTTCTATGTTGGTTGAGATAATCTCTTATCCTACTTTAACAAATGACTTGAATTATGCTTGACTTTTTAGGACACTAAATTGATCTTTTAGGACAACACGGAATGTTGTAATGGGAAGTTATATTCGTGCAGCCAGCCTCGGCGGTTTTGAAGACTTAGTCCGTAGTTATGGCATAAACCCTATAGGAATCTTGAAAGAGATCGGGATTTTACCTGCTTTACTCCGCGATCCAGATTCATTTATTCATTATGATCATTATTTAAATTTATTGGAAAAAGCGGCCTTAGCCTGTCAGGATGACTGCTTCGGTTTAAAACTCGGCGCACTCCAAAATATTAGCACAATCGGTTTGATTGGCGTCTATATGTCCCGACAAACGAGCATACTTGAAGCCTTAAGCGTGGCGCAAAAGTATGTCTATTTACATGCTGAAGGCGTTGTCTTTCACGTCTCGCAACATAATGCTCTGTTCTGTAAGCTGAACTTTGTGCGTTTAAGTGAATACAACACCGATGTACCACAAAAATCACAACTGGCCATTTGCCTTGTCGCGAATATTTTAAAAGATTTGATTGGCCCACAGTGGCATGCAGAAAAAATTTGCTTCAAGCAAAAAGCACCACAAAAAGGAGCTCAAACTTTCCAAGCACATTTTTCCTGTCCAGTGGAATTTGAAACCGATGAGGATGCGCTTTATTTTCCCGCAAGCTTTTTAAGCTATAAACCCTATAATTTTAATGAAGATGCCATTAATCAACTAATCGTACAGCAGCTTGAAACACAAAGCAGCACCAAAACTGAAGACAATACCGCACTGATAGAGAGTTCAGTCCGCATGCTGATGGCGACAGGAGACTGCAGCATTGAAAATATCGCACTCTGTATGGGAATGCATCCGAAAAAGCTTCAGCGCGCTTTAAAAATGCAAGGAACAACCTATCGAGATATACTCGAAAATGTCCGAAAAAAAGAAGCGCTTCGTATGCTTGATGCAGGCAATGTGAATTTGACAGATATTGCTCTACAGTTGGGCTATGCAGAATTATCTATTTTCAGTCGCAACTTTAAAAGCTGGTTTGGCGTTCCTCCAACCGAGTTAAGAGACAAAAGTCGAAGCCATATTGTATGACTTCTGGTTTTGCTACTTCGTTAAATAAAAAGTACCCAACGAATTCAAGCATATAGTTTAAATCCATTGAATGTCACTCTAATCAATACAGACTCAATTGATTATTTCGGGAAAACAAAGGATGCGACCAAACGTGCCCCCCAACCTTTCGGGCTGCCGTCAGTATCATCAACCCAATATCGAGCACCACCGCCCACACTAATGGCCTGACCATTTAGGCGAATCACTTTGGTCACAGTCAAGTTGACAGGAACTGTGGCTTCTTCTGCATTCCAGTCATATGTCGTTTCAGTATTCAATGCCACCGTCGTACTATTTGGATAAGTGTAAC
>NZ_JAUZUU010000038.1:0-7110 GCF_031844225.1 Acinetobacter sp. RRD8 | reverse complement strand
GGTGCTTGGTCAGGGTTATTTCGGCTTGTTTGAGATTACGCTGCATGAAATCCAGGTCTAGATTCGCGTCTTTTGCGCTGATTTCGCGTTTTAGCACTTTGCCAAGGGTTTCCCTCTGTTTTTCCTCAAACAGGGCTTTTTCGTCAATTGGTGGCGTTTTAGCGCTATTTTTGATTTGGATCTGCTGTTCTGTTTTCAGTGTGCTGAGTTTGATCTCATTTTCAGCAATCAGCAGATCCATATTTTTGCTGTATTGCAGCTGAGCCTGATTTCTCTGTTTGATTTCGTCATTGCTTCGGCTGATTTCGGTCTCAATCCCTTTTCGGCGCAGTTCGGTGACTTTCGGCCCTTCGTGCAGCGTGGCTTCTAAACCATTCTCCTGGTCTTTGTAGCTGCGGTGGTCGACTCGGGCAGTGTATCCAGCCAGATCCAGGTGCATATTGCAGATATCGGCAAAGTGTTCGCGCCAGTGTTCGATTTCTCCACTGTGTTTCTGATCCAGTTCCCGGGTTTTCTCGGTGAAGCCTTCCTGAGTAAGTTTGCGTGTGCTCATCAGGATATGCGCGTGATAATTGCGTTCATCACTACCAGATCCAGTATGCGGTGCATGAATACAGGCATCGATGGCCACCTGATGTCTGTCCACGATACTGGCGCATAGCTCTTCGAGCATGGCCAGGCGTTGTTCCTGATTTAATTCACTTGGAAAAGCGATTTCAAATTCTCGGGCAACTGTCGAGTTTTTTCGGGTTTCCCGTTGTTCAACTTCGTTCCAGAGTCTTTCCCGGTTTTTTAAATGTTCTGGTGCGCCTTCGGGTAAATAAATTTCTTTATATTCCACACCTGTTTTTCGGCTGTAATCATGTTCTCGGCCCTCACGTTCACAATAGATCTTTTCACCTGCCCGATAGGCAATCGCAGCAGTAGCGGAACGCCCTGCTGATCGTGCTACGGTTTTGACTGAAAAGTGGTAAATCGCCATGCCTATTTTCGCTTTTAAATTTTCACGTAGTGAAATACAACCGTGGATACGGTTGTCGGGGTATTGGGGAGACCCCAATCGGACTTGCAAACGAAGTTTGCATAAGTGCGCTCTTCGAGGAAAACATTACTATACATATAGCACCTTGAATGCATATTCAAGTGCGCTTATGTTAGGGATGGTTTCCCAGGATGATGGTATTGGATTAATGAGCGTTACTGAAACACTAGACAGCAAAATTAAAGCCCAGGAAGAAAAGCTGAAACAGCTTAAAGCTCAAAGACAAGCAGCACTTGCAAGAGAACGTGCTAAAGAGAAAGAACAGGCTCGTAAAGATGATACTAGACGCAAAATTCTAATCGGATCTTGTATGCTAAAAATCACTGAAGAAGATGAACAGGCCCGGGCAAAATTGATTGCACAGATGGACAAGTATTTGACTGATGAACGTGATCGTAAGCTCTTTAATTTATAAGTGATAGGAAATCAATCATGGCATTGAGCCAATTCGATATTATTAAGTCTTTAGGTGAATCTATTGAATGGTTTGAAAAAGAACTCTCTTGGGGAATGCCTATTGCAGAATTAAGGCATTTAACAGGAAGAATTGGGGAACTTTATGTAGCTATGATGACCTTAGGACAATTAGCTGATTCAGTTAATCAGAGAGGTTATGATGTAGTTTCCAGTACTGGACAAAGAATTTCTGTTAAGACTGTTACTACAGCAAGTCATGTCGATTTTAATCTTAAAACGATTGAGTTAGTGGACAGAATTATTGTTTTAAGAATTAACCCAGAGGACCTCTGTATTGAAGTAGTCTATGACTTAAATATGGAGCAGTTTCAGGCTAAGTCACGAGAATACAAAGGGAAATATATTTTAGGTATTTATAACAAAATACTTTTAGCTAATTCAAAAATAAATATAGGGTTAAATATTCCTACTGAAACAGAACTGAAAGTTGAAAATAATCATGAGCTATTGATTTTAAATAATATTTTTTATGATGGATATGAGATAAAACAATATGAAAATGCAAAAATTGAAGTTTATAAGGATGGTGAAAAACAACCATCAGCTAAAGAAATTTTGAGGCAGATAGCCCTCCCTTTAAATGTCTCTTTAAATAATTCAGCCGGAAATCCTAAAAATACTCAGCAATTAGGGGATCATGTGATCAAGGCAATAAAGAACTTTAGATCAACCTGATTTCGCATAAGAGATTTTATGTTAAATGCATGATCAAAAGACTTAATTCATAAGTCTTTTGAAAGCACTTTATTATATTAATTTTATTCTAAATAATTTTTGTACTGGTTAAGTTAAAGCTTTACTTTTTAAGATAGAAAAGCTATCTCCATGTGTGCTTAACAGCTCTATAAAAGCTGGAATAGTAGAGCTATTCAGTAAATAAGGATTAAATTCATCATTATGATAATGCTTAAAGAAATCAATAACTTCTTTATGAATCATGACATATTTCATATGCCATGCAGAAAATAAATATTTTTCGATATTTTCGAAAGATAAAACTTCACAGTTTTTATGACGTGGATCTTTTAAAATTTTTTCATAAAATAGATATTCTACTTTATCTTTCTGACCTTCTAAGCATTGAATAAAGTAATCGTTTCCATAATAAAGAACACCATAAATTTCATTTAGGCTATTAAAAGCTACGGCTTCTGTCAAAATATCATATAGATCATTTACCGGATTAATATTACTTTTGATCTTACTTACATATAGTAGTCTAAAGTCATTCATAGCTTTTGCCTTAATGAAAATTTTAAAAATTTTTAATACGATTAGGGTCTGTTGACATTTCAAGTATAGAATTTACCCGATAAAGGTAGCCAAATAAATATACAAGCTAATGAACCGTACCGGGTTTGTCGGAGACTTTTTTATTTAAGTTATCCGACTGGTCCTGCAGCGACTTTAATTCGCATTCTGGATGCCCATCCAACTTTGATCTAAATATTTTAGATAATAAAAAACCCCGGCATCCTGCCGGGGTTTTTCATCGTTGCTGATTGTGCTGTTGTACCCTCTGGTCCATGTGCAATAACTTATAATTTTTGTTTTATGTTATGGAACATCCTGTTCCTGATGACTTGATCATAGGAAAATTCCACTGTTCCAGGTAGTAGCAAAGGGCCGAGATTGATGTGCGCCAAAGCGTACAAAATAGCCTAAATTTTATCCCCAGAAATTGGGGATATTTTTGGCCCTGGGAAGACCGAGAACATTGGGAAAATGTCGAATTTGAGCATTTTTTAACCGATTTTATTGGCTAAATGTTACAGATCTGCTTAAAAAACACACGAGTTGTTAAAACGTCTGTTTTTTGATCTTTGGGGTTTTGAATTTGTGAGTTTAAGTATTTGATAAATAAAGCTATTTAAAAAGGCATTTCGTATAATGCCCATTATGTTAAATAGTGGGATGAATTTTACAAAAATCGGTATAGTAATAGTATCTTTAACTTAAAATATAAAAAGTGTATTTTTGAAAAAAACATTGTATATCAATATATTATCATTTCTTTTGACATCATTATCTTTATTTTATCAGAGATATATCCCTGTTAATCGTATAGTTGTCGATAGGGTGGAAGAAGTAGATAGACTTGCAGGAGGTTTTCCCTTTGTATTCTTAATTGATGGAGATTTCACTTCACCTGGTAACAATATAAGCGTGTTATTTATTTTTTGGGATTTAGATGAGTTCCTTCTTCACTACTTTATCTTGGACTACTTATTTTGGCTTAGTTTTCTGTTGATTTGTTATTTATATCTCAAAAAGAGAAAAAATCGAGTCTAATCTATCTTGTAGCGTTCCTAAAATTAACATAATACACGTTATGCGAAATTAGAAAAATGAGTTTATTGCACTGATATTTATCTGTTTTTTAAATTTTAGACCTGGGTTGGTGCCCAGGTTTTTTTATTGCGTATAACAGCCATTATGTTAAATAACATTGATTTTAGTTGATTATTCATCCTTATAGCTTTTGAAAACTTGCAGAACTTTTCTTAATTTGTAATCCTTGCTGCCAAGGGTGCCTAGCTAAGCTAAGGCAGGTATTTGTTGTAGTCGGGCCGCTATAACAGGATGAAGAGTACCTGTATGTTTAATCTAAATATTTTTAATAAGATTTCTACTGAAGTCTTAACCTATAAGAATGCCCTTGAACTGAATTCAGAGAATCAATTAATCATAAAATATAAGACCTCCAGTTCTGATGAATATAGAAAAGCTATTGTCTTGATTCTAAAAGAGCGAGGATATAGTAGGTTGGAAATAGGGCAGTTACTTGAGAGTTAATTCTTAAAATTTCCTAAAATTAACATAATACACCTTATACGAAATTCTTGATATTTCTCTTTAAATATCATTATATTAACGTAAGCCGTTCTGGAGTATAGGGCACCAGAACGGCTTTTTATTGATTATTCATGTTCCACGATCACTAATTGAGCGATGTTCCACGGTTTTATTCAGTTTTAATAAACATCATCCGGTTTTTTGAGGAGTCATTATTTCAAGTGCTTGCACTGAAATTGGCTCTTCAAAAAACTGGAGTCTTGGCTAACCATATGGAAGGAAAAAGCGGCTTAGGAAGCCTCTCTTCTTCTGTTCTGGTTCAACATGCTCCGGGATAGGAATACGCTTATTGTCTTGCTGAGGAGTAGTCAATTCGTCATAGTTCGTTGCTAGTTCCGACCGAGGATCCGTTGCTATATCCTGTTTAAAGCTCTGATCGGTAAAGGTAGTCATATTGGCTTTTGGTGCTTCTAGTAAGCGCTGCATAGCTTCAATCTGTTCTTGATAAAACGATTCACGTTCTAAAGATTGATTTTCTCTCTGTATTGCCTGATTTAATTGTTTTTCCAGTATGTCAACTTGACGTTTTAGTAAGTCAACTTCTGTCAAGTTTTGACTGTTAATTGATTGACTTTGATTGACTGTATCCTCTTTTTTTTGTGGTTCCCCAAAAACTCTTAGGGCCTCTGAAAAGTCAATTAATCCATCAGATCCTTTAGATAAATTTCCTTTGTTTATATGTGCATATATGGCTTGTCTTGAATATCCATAAAGCTTAGCTAACTCTGAAACTGACAGTTTTTTCATTATGTAAACCAGTTTTCAACTTGTGTTAATACCTGACTGTTAACTTAACAATTTCAATTAACAATGTCATTGAAATCCTAATTTTCTGAGTAAAGGAAGTAATTCCTTAAATTTCTCTGCATCTTGCAGCATGGCAGCTATACGTACAGCAAACTGCTGATAGCTTTCTGTGCCTTGTGAATATTTACTCATCTCAGGAAGCTCTGAGAGCTTGTTGGCGAATAGATGGCGTTGTTTATCTGTTATTTTTGAAAAGAGGTCTAATGTATTCGGATCTCTTTTAGATTCGACTGAATGCGTGGCTGATTTTTTCTGTTTAAAGCTAAATGAAAAACCAGTAATAGATCTACCTGTTTTATGCTGTTCAACTTTGACAGTAATATCGGTATGTTCATTTACTTGTTTTAATGCAATGTCTAAAACATATTTTTTAAAATCATACATTCGTTTGTATTCAGTCTCGAGTACACCTATTTTTTGTCTAAAATCATACATAGTTATGAGAGGCGTTTTTCCAGTACTACGCCATGCAATCAATATTTCATATAAACGAACAGCATAAGCACTTGTTAAATTACTTATTTGTTGTATTTCATACTTTGTAAATTGTTCTTCTAACCTAGTAATTAAAGGCACAATAGCAGGGGCAAAAATAAGTCTAACGACAGCTTCATTATCAATATAAGCCACCTCGCTCACCCATCTTGATTTGTGATTAATAATGTTACCTTTTTCACTAAGACTCTGATAACTGAATTGTCTTGCAAACAAGTCATCGCAAGCATCTTTTAACGCCTGATAAGCCGTATTTCGATGTACACCAAACTGATTAATATAACTTTCAGCATGAACTGTTAGTGGATCATTAGCATTTATCCCTTTACCCGATTCCCTTGCTTCAACAATAGCTAGGAGAATTAACCTCTGTTCAACTAGATCGAGGTTATAACTGGCATTGATTAAGGCGTTATCTTTAACAACTAGTTCTGTTTTCATATGAAAAGATTATATTTTTAATTCAATAAGACGAGGTTATATAATTATCTCGCTTAATGCAAGGTAAACCTCGTTTTAATGCAAGGTAAACCTCGTTTTAATGCAAGGTAAACCTCGTTTTAATGCAAGGTAAACCTCGTTTTAATATCTCTAGAACCATTATGAATAAAGGATTACAGCTTAATTAAAAGCATTTAAAAGCTTAAAAATAATTAAAAGCCCAGGGAGTAAAAAATTGCCCTTGGTTTTCGCTTCGCTCAAACTCTATTGAATCTCGCTTTCGCTCGATTCGTCGGGGCAATTTTTGGTTCATATTTTCGTGAATTTGAGAAAAAGCAAAAGCAAGATCAAAAGCAGCTCGGAATTCGCTTCGCTCATGAGCTTTTTTTCTCGCTACGCTCGATTTAAGAATCAAATTTGGAAAGTTCGCACCCATGCGGGATGCTCTGTAGGGTAGGTGATTAATGGATAGGGAGCTTGTAATCAGGGAAAGGGATGGGCAAATTTTCTCAGTTCGCTCGTAGACACTCGCTCTGTTTAGCGACTCATGCCACGAGATTTCATTTTAGGCGCATGTTGCTGTGCTTTGAGCTGTTGTTCCTGTCTGAGTTTCATCTGTTGTTCTGCTTTGATCTCATCCACACATTTTTTAATGACTTGATAGGATGGGTATAGAGTCTGGTATTGCTTGGCTTTGGCTGGATGTTGTTGTTGGTACTGCTTCCAGGCATGTTCTTTAAACTTTTCATTTTCCAATAAATCCTTCACACCATGTTTTTTCTGGTGTTCATGCTGACCTTTCAGCTTTTTGTGCTCCTGGTAAATCGCATCACGTTGGGCTTCCCAGGCTTTTTTTCCAAACAGTAAGGGTTTGTTCTGAGTTAATTCGTTGTGTTGATCGACCAGGCTTTGCAATTTGTCATGACTTTGCTTGAGTCCGCTTTTCACGATCTCCTGGGCAAGCTGCTGATTGAACTCATTTTGATGTTTGT
>NZ_JAUZUU010000037.1:0-7157 GCF_031844225.1 Acinetobacter sp. RRD8 | reverse complement strand
TGGTTCTTGTTGTGCTGTTGGTCGTGAAAAAATATTGACTGATTGCTCAAGCAGTTGATTTTCCCAATCAATTATTTGGTTTTGATGTAAATCGAATTGAGTAGAAAGTTCAGCGAGTGTGTGGTCGCCTTTAATTGCTGCGAGAGCAACTTTAACTTTAAAATCTGCTGAATGATTACGACGTTTTCTTCGTGTCATGCTTGACTCCAAAAACAAGCATTTCCCATGCTTATTGGGGAGTAGATTATCACTTATAGGCATGGTCTAAAATCCTAGACCCACATCATTGCTCTGTTCTGGCTAGTTATAAACATATAACATCATAGTTGGTGTTTTTAGGCTTAACAGATCCTGTTGAGCCTAAGTTGTAAATTTGGAAATTAGCCATTTCAACAGTATTGAGCTTGTATAGCCAGTATCAGCTGAGATGGTTACGATAGAAAAAATTGGAAATGCAAAAAAAATCACTTGAAGTCCTGACCAAGCTAAGCGCAGTTTTGATATTAGATTTACCAGACTTTATTCGAGATTTTATCTTGAATCTTAAAAACAAGCTGGATGCTTACATCAAAAGAACTCTTAACAAGGGTGAAAAATCTCATAAAGGTGTTGATGAATTTGAAATTCTAAAATGGTTAATCGATAAAATTTCTTTAGATTTGAAACAGGTTCCAAAGCACAAACATAAAGAGGTACATGCTGTTCTATTTACATGTTTTTTTACTCAATTGTCCGATACCTTAGGTTTGCCATTATCACAGTATATGAAGGTGGGTAAAAATCCGCAGCGTTGTGTTCAATTGAGTGCAAGCACTTATAAAAAATACTTTGGCCTGAATAAAGACGTGAAGCTCAAGTTCGAACGAAACCTGAATATCAATTTTTACCCTGAAAAATTATGGTAGCTTTATGAGCCAAACTGATGAATTGTCAGCTGACAAGCAAATTAAACTATTGGAAGAATGGGTCAATCAACCCCTGAGTGTAAAAAAACAAATTTTGAATCAGCTCTTGGCGCAAGATCAGCAGGCACTGGAATTGTATGTTGCTGCTCACGATGTCCATGTGGTGATTAAAGACAATCGGATGGTGACACAAAAGAAATTATTGGTAGGCTTAACTCAATGGGCTAAAAGTGCATCTATAGGAGAACTAAGCGACCAACAAAAAGCAGCATTCATCTATTCATATCTTTTGACTGCAGTCTTGTGCGAAATGCTGAAGGGAATCATCTTGTTAGAGCCTCAGGCTGAAGAGAAAGAAAGACGAGTTATTTTACATAAGTGTGAAAAGAACAATAAAATCAATACAGTATCTTATGATTTAAAACTGTTGTTGCAAAAGCAGTTTTCTCACGCTGAGGAAAATAAACAACTGTATGCAGACATCACGCAAAAACTCCAAGGGATTGATGAATTTAATGCCAATGAGTTAAAAACTCTTTTAGAGCGCAAAACAATAAAAAACGATTTTGAACAGCTTAATCTCGGCCGCCATATTCAACAATTCATTATTGTTTGTAATGAGCTCATCAATAGTAGGTTAAATTCATCGTCAATCAATGTTCAGGCTTTAATCGACAACATTCAAAAGCGCATGACCCGCACACCTCATTCTGGCATATCTTCGTTTGATGTGGAGAATGATGATAAGGAACAGAATACAGAGGCCAATGTTGTCGATCCTGAACAGGATGAGATCGCCAAGCGGGTGAAGGGGAGTTTCTCTGATGACAAACAGAAACAGCTTGAAAAGCAAGCTAAGCGAATTCAGCGACGTGACTTAGCCTGTAAAACTAATCCGCTTTATCTGAAACCCAGTTTATTAACTGAGGTATATCAGCGATTACACGACTGTTATCAAGAAAATACGAGAAATGATGCATATCAATCGGCTTTAGCTGTGTGTGGTCTGATGTGTCTCTTGACCGGTCTGAGTCCAACGGTCTTTCAAAAGATCAAGTATTTGATTGGTATTGGTAGAATTAAAAAAAAATCAGTCAAAAAAGTCATTCATTATTATTGGGTGATCGATCCCAAGCTGAATGCCAATCATTCCGGTGCCATGCAAGATAAAGCACAGCGTTATAATCGGGCCTTAACCCTGGAATGGCGCATACCAGCACCCTGGATCACCAGTTTAGAGGCTTTAGAGGAACCTGAATTTTGTGTGATTGAGTACAATAATTTTTTGCGGGAAATTTTTAAAGAGCATGCAATTGGTGAAATCACCTGCGGTATGTTAGAGCGGCAAATCTATTTTTATATGGATATGGAGACGGATGATAACCTGGTCGCACACTTGCTGGCCAACAGAGATAGCCGTCATATCGTGCAATGGAACTATGAAGGGCGTCAGATCGATCAAATCGACCAGCATTTTCAAGGCTATATTAATGTTCTATTAGACCGTAGAAAAGGTGATCCATGGATTGAGAATAAACACCCTGGTCATATTTTTCATCGTGAGGAACGTATCGGCAGTCAGCGATGCTGGACTGTAGAGGCCGCGAGTGAATTTTTTAATCAGCTTTATCATTTTGTCAAAAACACATTAGCCAATACTCAAGCGAATCTGATCGAGAAGCTGAATGCTTACAGCATTTGGATGTGGCATCTTTCCTTAATCTGCCTGACGGTACGTCCAATAGTCGGCATGCCGGGGTTACTCAAACATTACGATCCTAAGGCACAACTGCTTTATGTGCATGATAAAAAAACTGATTCACGAAAAGTAGGACGTCCTGTTCCTGTTACAGGCTACTGGCAGGATCATTTCAATGCATATCGAAAATATCTGACGCAAACCATCGAGACACTCGGGATAACTAGTTTTAAAGTGAAATTGGAAAACGATGGTTTTATGCTCTATGTCATCTCACATCCTCGGATCAAGTCCCAAAAAGGTCAGGTGAATCTTGCGGAAGTCGTGGAGCATTTGGAGTTACAGCCCATGTCTGCTGATTTTGTCAAGAATTACCTTAAAGAGACCGTGCAGATTTATAAAAACTGGCCAAGGCATTTCACTAAAAATCATCTCGCCTTGAGTGGTGACATTCACAATACGCTATATACCCATGATAAGCAAAGCATGGGATTCAGTCACATTTCTGGATTAAGCCCTTATCTCTACAAACACGACATTCAGCAGCAAGTTAAAAGCTTGCTCAACAAACTAGAAATCGCAAAGCTTGAAGTGCTTTAAAGGACCATCTTGTGCTTGATACATCACTCGTTACGCAATTAGAAAATGCCATTAAAAGAGAAATCGCCGACATTTTTAAGGAAATTTCTCAGCTGATCACTGCTACATACACAGATGTAAATTCTGACCTTGCTCAAATTGATTTTAAGTGGCTTGATCAGCGAATTCTGGACAAGTTTACTCTCTATAGAGCAGTTTTAGAGCAGCTCTGCCAAATATCCAAATTTAAGGACAATGCTGCAGATTACCTTCAATTCTGTTTTAAACAAGTGAAACGGATTTGTAACGAGAAAAACCAGCAGTGGCAAAAGGATTACCCTTCCTATGCCGAGAGCTATGAGATTAAGTTGCCCGATTGGATAGTCTACACACCTAAACGTCTAGACAACGTTTTTTCAGGACGAAAGTTACAGCAGGGTACTATGCTCGTCGAGGTAAAAGAAAAACTGTATGTGAATTGGGCGGATTATCTCAAACAACAAACTCAAGGTATCCTCTTAGACTCTACGGCTAAAGAGCAACAAAAATTAGTGAATACCTTGTTTGAATGTCTGTGTATTTCATTAATTTTTGATCAGGGATGCATGCAACCTGAACGACTGATAGCCATTCATGATGCGATTTTTCATATGAACCTGGATAGTGGCTTGCTTCCGATCTATTCAGATGCCGAAAAGGTTCAAAAGGCTTATGTCTTTTCATACACGTTGCCCTCGACAAAGTATGGCAACATCTATCGTCAGGATGGCGAAGAAGAGGCGGAGTTATGGCAAACCCAACACATTTATTTCAATGCCTTTGCGATGTTATGTTATCGACGGATTCAGCAACTACTCAATGGACCGCAAGGGTATGTATTACAAAGCACTTCGCCATTGCTGTACTGGGAAAAAGAACAGAGTGAAATTGAAACGGGGAATCAGCCTGAAGCCTTACTGCTAGAAAAACTTAAAATCCATTTAAACATTGTACTGAATATGGCGGAGGAGGGGGACTCTAGAAAAGCACGTGAGGATCAGCCATTTGCACCGCTTAATCACGTGAAGCTATTTTTAAAAGGCTTGGAAAAGACCGGTTTTGCCATTTTTAAGCATATGGATTATGTCTTGTGGCAAGAGATTCCTAATCTGGATGTGTTAAGTACCAGTGTACTGAACAATCAGATCATCACTTCGCCTTTAATCTATGAGCAGTATACACAGCTCTATGATCAACCCGATTGCTGGAAAACTATTCAAGCTAGAATCAAAAATCTTGAAAAAAAGCCTCAAGTCTTAGACTTGGAGATGCCTACAGTTACAGTCAAAACATTTCATGATCGACGAACCGGTCAACGTCATGAGCTGAAATCCTGGCTTTTATCTTTTCATCAGGATATCAAACCCAAACAGCTTGCGGATCAACTCCAAGAAAGCATCCAAAAATTTGAGGACTATAAATCTGCGTATGAGGCTGGAAATGGCGAGTACCTAGATTATGTAGTGGCTATTGCACATTTACGCGTGTGTCAGTGGTTAGAAAACGAATTTGCTTATCATGGGAAAGCAGCTATTAAAGTCTCAACAATCAAGCGTTACTATAGTAGTTTTGTGCTTGACCTACTTTGTTATGTTCTAGAACAGCAGATCAATCTAGATACAGCCGCTGAAGAGCAGTTTGAGGAAATGTATCGCACGATTGTTGAAGAAAAACTGCTGAATGATCAGAAAAATCATAAAACGACCGCCCAAACCAACAACAATAAAAAATACAATACCTCGGGTTATGCCTTTGATCGGCTGAAAGCCTTTCACCAATACTTAGTCAAGAATCATCGTGCACCGATTGTGCAATATTTATATGAACGTCAAAGTGACGGTTTATTTTTAAAAACCAGACTCATTAGTCCGCAGATGTTTCAATTGATGATACGGATTCTTAGAGAATACCCAGAAGCTTTGGGTCTGACTGAGCAGGATGCAACCTGTCTAGAATGGGTCTATACATTGGCTTTTAGACTGGGCTTGCGTATTGATGAAGCTGCCGGGATCTGTATCGATGATTTTGTATCTCCGCAGTTACGAAAACATCCTGACAATCGACAGCTCTATTATGTGTTTGAATCCGCTTTAGATCAGCAGAAAGACGATCGATCTGACCATAAAATGAGAAAAACAATGGGTGATATTGATGATCTCACCCTCAGGATTCGTCTAAATTCTGAGCGTGATCTGAAAAGTGATAATGCCACGCGTCAGTTTGATTTAGTTCATTTTTTAACACCGGACGAGTTCACAGGATTTTGTCGCTTTTATCAAAACCTGTTACCTGGCTCTAAAGCGACTGCAGCAGTCTGCAATAGAAAAACCAAACAGCTCTTCATGCTGGGTGAACAACCTTTATCCAGTACAAATTTATCAAAAATTACCCAGTTGCTGTTTAATACTGTATTAGGGACAAAGGATCATCAATATACTTTTCATGCTTTCAGGCATAGTACCGCTTCACATTTGGCTATCCTTTTAAAAGGCAGCATAGCACTGGTACGTTGTTTTACTGACTATGATTCCGAGTTTGGGCGTAAGCTTAAAAAGCACATTTTACCCAATATGAAGGATGCTTCATCGCGTAGTGCCCAAGCCTGGTCTCGACTTGCGCATCTGATGGGGCATGAAGACATTCGGATCACTGCAAGACATTATCTGCATCATCTGAATATCCTGATTGCTGACATGTTTTATCAAGCAAACCGTGAATATTCACCTCAATTGATCAAGGCATTATTAGGCGATAGTCAGTTGATGCATCGCGATTTCAAAGTTGAATTTCAGTCGAATGAAAGAGATATTTTAAAATTGATGAAGAAGATTCATTCACACACAGAAAATAATTCTCAAACTGCTGCATTAAAGAGCAAGAAAAAGCAGAAGCAGCCTCAACAACAGGACGTATTTTTATACCGTGAAATATTTTTAGACGAATACCGGAAGTGGCGGGAAAAAAAAGAAATAGCAACGATCGATCCTGAAGTATTGAAGTTCATTCAATCGATCAGCCAGCCGTTTTCTCTCTATACAAGTCACGTCAAAAATAATGTTAATCATGAGGATCTTATTGGTTTTACTTGGAGTAAAATGGTGACATGGTCTACTCTCTATGAGATTGAGCAACCTTTTAACTTAAATAAAAATGTAACCCAGAAAGATCTTAAACATTTTTTTTATTGTTTAGAAAATAAAATTTCACTTGAAAAAGATCGTCCTATTTTGAACTTTAAGGCATCATCTGAAAATGACTTGATTGATTATAAAAGATTCTTAGATTTTATCAATAAACTTTATTCAAAAAATCCACAAAATTTTGAATGGGATGAATATGATCCGGATGAATTTAATAATGTAAAAAAGGGCGAGGTGAAAATAAAAAAATATAAAATATGGAATAAAAAAGATAATAATTTTATTCAAAAGATGCTGTTGCAAAGCGTCTTTTACAAGATGAAAGAGTGCTGAGAGTATCAAAAAAGAGTGCTTAGAGGTTCTATCAGAGGTTTAGCATATGAACGGAAATTTATCAAAAAAAATATATTTAAAACATATAGATATTGTTTTTAATTTTACAGCTTGGTTTTTCTGAGTATTTTTTTGCAGATAATCGGGTTTTTAGCGCTCAAAAACTGGGTAATTAATGGTGAAAATCCAACCCCGGGTTTTAGGCTTTTTGAGTGTTTTTAGCCTAAAAAAACAGCATTGTTGAGACGCAAGACAATAATCACGCTACGTTAAAATTAATTGAAATATTATTGATACAAATAATAACTTTTGTTGTTAATAAAATAATAAATTAAACGCGATTTAATATGAAATTGAGTGTTGTTTTAAATTAATTGGAGAATCAGTTTTAAATAATGTAACCCTCTATTTTGGGTTGATTTTTTGGTTTTTTAATCAAATGAAAAGTACGTTTTTTCATAT
>NZ_JAUZUU010000036.1:0-7778 GCF_031844225.1 Acinetobacter sp. RRD8 | reverse complement strand
ATCGCCTTTTGAGTTTGAAGCAATGTACTATGATAAGATTAACCCGTTAGGTCAGGTGGCCTAACTTAAATAAAAAAGTCTCCGACGAACCCGGTACGGTTCAACTTGTGATTTGAATCTGCTGTTTTCAAAATCTGTCTTTCAGCTCGTTATGCAACAAAGCCGAACCGAATTAAAAATAGAAATGTAGTTGAGCTGGTGCTTGCTCATTTCTTTATTTTTAGTAATTGAGGTGAACATACTGTCAGTACATGGTAGTTATAAGTAACATGTAACTTTGTTCGCACAAAGATTTGAGTTATGCCAAGTGATGGATTGATTTGTACTTAAAATTTTAAGCTTATCCACTTGCTTTGCAAGCCACTACACTTTATTTACAATCCTATGTTGTGGAAGTAAGGGATCTTGTACTCGCCCAGTATGTTCAACTTGATTATATCTAAAGGACTATTAGGCATCAATCAAATCAATTTTCCAATTACTCGACTGAATCACCACATTTAAATCACGTAATTTAAGACTAATATCATCAGCTTGTTTTTGTAGTGATGAAACTGGAATAACTTTATGCCACTTTATTTCCCGCGTACTATAACGATCAGATTCACGAGATGTATTACTTATTGCTGCAGTTAGGGTTTTGTGCTGTTCTACAAATTCATCACGCAAAGTCAATAAAGCAAGTAAAGAACGACCATCATTTAATTTTGTTAAAGCATTAGTTTCATGAATTGCATAACTTAATTTTTGAAATTCTTGAATTAAAGCAAATACTTGTTTTAGTAGTTCATTTGGATCTTCAGATGGTTTATCACCATCTTGTACCAATACATTTGCATTGATACGTTGTTTTAGTGAAATAATTTTTTTTTGTTGATCACTTCGAAGTAAGAGAGCTTCTGCTAATTTCATTTTTCACCTATTAACCAATTAGAATTAAGTTTTAAGCAGCTAAGTAATTTTACAAATACTATATCCTCATTCTTTAAAAATCAAAAAAATTGATTTTTTATAATTTTCAGAGGTAGAAGTCTTATATTTTGTCATTAGTCGAAGCTCAGAATTAAGCTAAAGGCCTTTTTTCAGATGCAGAATCCTTTATCTGATCCTAGACAGTATTGTGGACATTCGATCCCTCTAAATTCTTACAATATTTTTGTTCAAAGGCTTCAGGACTTAACCAGCCATTTGCAGAATGTATTCTGATTCGATTGTAATAAATCTCGATATAGTCAAACAAGACAGCATTCGCTTCTTTTCGAGTGGCAAACACACTGCCATGGATTACATGACCTTTCAATGTATGAAAGAAGCTTTCAGTCACTGCATTGTCCCAACATGAGCAGTGTACTGCGCAAGACTGCGTGACATACTTTGAATACAGTTATTCGTCAATAATAGCGCTCTAAAAGCACGACTACAGTACTGACTGCCTTGGTCAGAATGAACCATAACTCCTGTTGAATAAGCTTTTCATGCGCCAAGGTTGGTCCGAAACCATGCAGTTGATCAGAAACAATATTGAGGCACTTGAGTCTGAGTTCTTCAGAAAGCCTGGAATTGCTGGTTTGGCCACGACCCGTATGGGCTAATGCAGCTGGACCTTGAACTTTGTATTTCTGCAGTAAGCGTCTGACCTGACATTCTGAAATATGAAGTAGAAGTAGCTGAGCAGCCTGGGATTGAGTTATGCGTTGATCGCAGATTTCCTGCAAAACCGACAATCGTTTAAGTTCTTTATCCGACATAGTGATCAGCATCTATATTTTATATCCCGTCCATGGTGATAAAAACCATCATAAACCAGACATTTTTATTGGTGAGAATATAGACACTTTAAATGGGTTCTAACAAACTGTGTTATTCCCAAGTAGAAATGTCCTACCTAATAACCAAATAGAAATGTCCTATATGGACATTTCCAAGTCAAGCACAGGATTCAGATTTCGTTGTTGAATTGCTGTTTTCTGTGCACGTCTGCTTGGCATCTTTTGAGAACGATTACGTTTGTTTTGCTGTTCCAGTTCTTCATGCTGTTGTTGAATATGCAGCAATACAGAACTTAAACGTTTATTCTCAACAATCTCTCGCTGGTTAAGCTGACTTAATTTATCGAAGATGCTGTAATTGATCTTCCGTCCTTCATGCATGATCGCTACAGTACCATCCGGATATTCTAGAAACTCAAGATATTTACCGATCAGCTTCTGATTTTCTTGGATATTCTCCAGAATATATACACATTTATCATAAGTAATGGTCAGGCTATTGGTGACTCTGCGGGGTTCACGCCAAGTAAAAATATCATCTAATTCTTCAGCTGTTTCAGTGACAGTCCGGTGGAGATCCTTAGGATTAAAGGCCATCTTGGCAAATTTACGATTAAATTGCTCAATAAAGCAGGGCAGCCAGGCATTGGCATCTGCAATCGAACTGATAGCTTCTAAGCGCATCTCCTTAATCAGACGATCCTGAAGCGTTCTATTGGCTCGTTCTACACGTCCTTTGGCCTGTGGTGAATTGGCGAAGATAATATCAATGTTTAACTCATTCAGAATCCGCCCAAATTGCGTGATCTGGCTGTCTTGCCTGGATTTCTGGTTGACTCTAAATACCGAGTGTTTATCGCTATAAAAGGCCAAGGGCTTGCCGTATTGCTCAATGTAGGCTCGGGTTGAAAGCATATAGTCAAAGGTCGTTTCAGCCTCACAAAAGCGTAGATGCAACAGCTTGCCGGTAGCATCATCGATATAAACCAGCAAACAGCATTTGGTGGCTCTTCCTTCAAACCAGTCATGATATGAGCCATCAATCTGGATCAGCTCACCGAAGCAATCACGGTTATAGCGTGGCTGGTATGGGCGTTTTAGACGTTTGGATCGCGGAATCCAAAGGTCATTTGCAGTCATCCAGCGCCGAACCGTTTCTACCGGGATATTCAGGTCAAACATGCTGCTGAGCTTCTCATGCGCCAAGGTAGGTCCAAAGCCCAGCAGATGTTCAGAAATAATGGAAAGACATTTTGATTTTAATAAATCATCATGGCGACGATGACCCGGTTGACCACGACTGGCATGTGCCATACCTGAGACACCATCTTGATTGAGCTTCTGCAATAACCGGGTAATTTGACGGGTGGAAAGATTCAGGATTTCAGCAGCACGGACCTGGGTAATACGATGATCTCTAACGTCTTGCAGAACTGCAAGACGTTGAATTTCTTTATCAGACATAGTGATCAGCATTTATATTTTATATCCAGTCCATGGTGATAAAAACCATCATAAACCAGACATTTTTATTGGTGAGAATATAGACACTTTAAATGGGTTCTAACACACTGATTTCGTATAATATTGATTATGTTAAATGAATTATACCTGATAATAACTTCATATCTTCTTTTATTAAACGAAAATTCAATAACTTAAATAATTTCAATTTCATTTGTAAAATATAATATGTTGACCTCAAGAATACTTCATAAACTTTACTATGTTTGCTTTAAAAACAATTCATTTGGAAAAGAAAGTTTCAAACGAAAATCAAATTATTCTTTTGTTTGATCTGGATTCATCATGTCCATGTTTGTACCCAGTAATCCCTCCTAAAAACAATAGGACCTAAAAGTAGAATTTTCTCTTAAAGTATAGGCAGGAGATTCTGCATGAAAACATCTAAATTTACTGACAGTCAGATCATGTCCATTTTGAAACAGGCGGAGTCTGGCACACCTGTAGCCGCCCTTTGTCGTGAACACGGTATGAGTAATGCGACCTTCTATAAATGGCGTGCCAAATATGGCGGTATGGATACATCATTAATGGCAAAACTCAAAGAACTGGAAGCAGAAAATACCAGACTTAAAAAGATGTATGCTGAAGAACGCTTAAAGGCAGAGATCATTCAGGAAGCGATGGCAATGAGCAGCACTGCTGCGCAAGGGTGAGGCCATCTTGCCGACGTAAGATGGCACAACAGGCAGTTGCCCACTATGCGATTAGCATTCGTTTGGCTTGCCGAGGATTTAGTATCAGTGAAACCTGCTACCGTTATCAATCCAAGTTAAACGATGACAATACATTAATTGCAGAACAGCTCATTGAGCTCACTGAAGAAAATACAGATTGGGGTTTTGGTCTGTGTTTCTCTTATCTACGTCATGTTGAAAACCATGTTTGGAATCATAAGCGTGTTTATCGCATTTACTGTGAGTTAGCACTGAATCTGCGCATTAAACCGAGAAGAAGACTAAAACGGCATGCACCAGAACCACTGAAAGAGCCGATCCGGGCAAATCAGGTCTGGTCACTGGATTTTATGCATGACCAGCTGATCGATAGTCGTAAGTTCCGATTGTTGAATGTGATTGATGATTACCGTCGAGAAGGTTTGACTATTGAAGCAGAATTCTCATTACCCACGATCAGGGTTATTCACACATTGAATCAGTTATTGGAATGGCGAGAAAAACCGTTAGTTATTCGGTGTGACAATGGCCCGGAGTTTATCAGTCACGAATTTGTACGCTGGGCAACTGAACAAGGTATTCGTATTGAATATATTCAACCAGGTAAACCACAGCAGAATGCGTATATTGAACGCTATAATCGGACTATACGTTATAGTTGGCTGAGCAAACATTTATTTGATACTTTGGATGAAGTACAAGATTATGCAACAAACTGGCTGTGGCATTACAACCATAAAAGACCACACCAAGCAAACAAAGGAAGGCCACCTCTAATGGCTGCTTAACCTCTACTTTTAACTTCAGTTATTTATGAGAGGATTACCGTTTGTGCAACAAAGCCCTTAGTTGAAAAAAACTTTTAGATTTCATGCTCACACACCACCTAAAACAAAAAATATCTGATTGATTTTACAGGCTTTTAATTTAAGGATTTATTCTACCCACTCGCAATATCAACGTTTAGTATCACGACTCACTAACTCATTAACTAAATATGGAGCAGTACGGCTATCTTGATTTTCTGTTATTTGTTTTGGTGTTCCTGCCACAACAATATTCCCACCAGCATTTCCAGCACCTGGTCCCACATCAATCACCCAATCTGCTTGTGCAACGGCACGCATATCATGCTCAATCATAACCACGGTATTACCCGCATCGACTAATCGCTGCAATTGAACTAACAATCGATCTACATCTGATGGATGCAAACCTGTAGTTGGCTCATCAAGTATATACAGTGTATTTCCACGCTGATTGCGTTGCAGCTCGGTCGCCAATTTAATACGTTGCGCTTCTCCACCAGATAGTTCAGTCGCTGGTTGCCCTAAACGTAAATAACCAAGGCCAATTTCCTTTAATAATTGTAGTGAACGAGCAATCGAGACCTCTCCATCAAAAAAATCACGTGCTTCATTGACGGTCATTCCTAATACTTCAGCAATATTACGTCCATTCCAGCGAATTTTCAGAGTGTCATCATTATATCGAGCACCATGACATGTCGGACAAGGGGCATATACACTTGGCATAAACAATAACTCTACACTGACAAAGCCTTCACCTTCACAAGTTTCACATCGCCCTTTAGCCACATTAAACGAAAAACGTCCAGCATCATAATGAGCTTGGCGAGCTTCAGGAGTCCCAGCAAATAACTTTCTAACATGATCAAATAAACCCGTATAAGTTGCCAGATTAGAACGTGGAGTACGGCCAATTGGTTTTTGATCAACCTGTACCAGACGCTGTATAGCCTCCACATCACCAGCCAGAGAACCCTGTGTAACCTCGTTAACCAACATTCCTTCATTTAAAGGATTATTTTCATTATTGTTTTCAGTTTCAGACTCATTGCCTAAATATGAAAGTACTAACTCGGGTAAAGCTTGAGAAACGAGACTAGATTTACCTGAACCTGAAATACCTGTAACTGCTGTAAGTACACCAAGAGGTATACGAGCATCAATATTATGCAGGTTATGTCGGTAAATATTGTTAAGTTCAAGCCAACCAGAGGGTGTACGTCCATAACTTTGAGTAACTGGGATTTTATTAAATAAATAACTTGCAGTACGTGAAGCTGAAATCTCACTTAAACCCTGAGGTACTCCACTATATAAAATATTACCACCTTGCTCTCCTGCATCTGGTCCAACATCCACTAACCATTGAGCACGACGCATGAGCTCTAAATCATGCTCTACAACAAATACGGAGTTTCCAGCGTCTCTTAATTTATCGAGAGAATCATATAATGACTGACTATCTGAAGGATGTAATCCAGCAGACGGTTCATCCAGTACATAAACTACACCAAATAGCATAGAACTTAATTGTGTTGCTAAACGCAAACGTTGTAACTCTCCCGCTGAAAGAGTCGGTGTGGCTCTATCTAATGTTAGATAACCAAGACCTAACTGGCGTAATTGATTTAAACGCCCCACCACACCATTTGCTAAACGCTGGGCAGCAATTTTCTTTTCATCTGAAAGTGCTGACGTACGTCTTACATCTGGAGATACAGAATGCACTGCTCTACCTGTTGTTGCTCGTTCAGATCTATCAAGTTGGGTTACTTTATTATTAGTCTTTTCTCCAGCATCATGAGCGTCGAAATTGCCAAGAACAATGGGCTCAAGCAGGCAAGTTAACTTATCCAAAGAAAGTTGCATAAACTCACCAATATCTACTCCAGCAAAGGTAATAGATAAGGCTTCTGGTTTAAGGCGTTTACCATGACAGGAAGGGCATATTTTTCCTTCCATAAAACGTGAAACACGTTTTTTCATCAACGTACTTTGGGTATTAGCAAAAGTATGAAGGACATAGCGACGAGCACCAGTGAAAGTGCCCATATAGCTGGGTTCTAGTTTACGTTTAAGTGCAGATTGAGTCTCAGCGGGGCTTAAACCAGCATAGACAGGAACTGTTGGGGTTTCTTCAGTAAATAAAATCCAGTCTCTATCCGATTGCGGTAAATCTTTCCATGGTCGATCAACATCATACCCTAGGGTTACTAGGATATCGCGTAAGTTTTGCCCGTGCCAAGCAGGTGGCCATGATGCGATAGCTCTCTCACGAATACTGAGTGTTGGGTCAGGAACCATTGTCGATTCTGTAACTTCATAAATGTGACCTAAACCATGACAGGTAGGACAAGCACCTTGAGGAGTGTTCGGTGAAAAGTCCTCGGCATATAACATTGGCTGATCGGCAGGATATGCACCAGCACGCGAATAAATCATTCGCACGAGATTTGATAAAGTTGTTACACTTCCAACAGAAGAACGGGTATTACTTACACCACGTTGTTGTTGCAATGCTACTGCTGGTGGTAGACCATCAATAGCATCAACATCTGGTACTCCGGCCTGATCTATTAAGCGTCTTGCATAAGGTGCAACAGATTCGAAATATCTTCTTTGTGCTTCAGCAAAAATAGTTCCAAAAGCAAGTGATGATTTTCCTGAACCCGATACACCTGAGAAAACAACAAGTGCATTTCTTGGGATAGAAACATCTACATCCTTAAGGTTATGCTCACGTGCACCTCGAACTTCAATACAATTATTAGATAAAGTAATGTTATTGTGTTCACCAAAAGAATGTATTTTCATGTTTCTACGAGCCTGTAAATTATTTTGTGTAAGTCTCATTTTTTATAAATGATCTTTTAATCGATCATCGAACTGAATCGTAAACCAATTCATTGCTAAACGCCAATTTTGAGTTGGCATGGTCCATTTTTTAGCAGCATTTGAAGTTGCTAAATAAATGACCCTTTTCACTGAATCATCAGAAG
>NZ_JAUZUU010000035.1:0-8363 GCF_031844225.1 Acinetobacter sp. RRD8 | reverse complement strand
GGAAAATATAATCAAGCAACAAAAGCTTATTGAACAATTATCTGATTTAAGAGGTACTTGTGATGGCTTATGTACAATTGACCAATGTGGAGTTCTAAAAAATCTAGCTTGATTATCTAGACCTATGCTTTTTTCAAAAATTCTGTATATCTTTACTTAAGGCTGCAAAAAGTTTAAGGTTACTCAAATTCTGTGATCAGATCTTTGATAGATCTGGACAGCTTCTTATTGGTGTTTTAAATACAGATTTGTGTATGAAGAGAAAAACATTTCTAATCCAGATATTGGTACTCTTATTCACATTCCAGAATATTTGGAGTGTGGCAGAGGCTGCGTGTCTGCATGAAATGCCAAACATACCCAATTCAATACTCTCTAATCCAATCGATTTAGACGAAAAGAGTGATAGTCCTAGTCAAGCACTTTATTCCTTAGAAAACTATAAAGAAATTTATGACTATTGTCAGAAGGTTTGTTTTAACGAAAAGTGCAGTCATTTCTCAAATACAATCGTGATTCAGATTGACCCACCCGATGATTTGAAGCTTAAAACTCATTTTGAGACAGTCCTTACACCATCTTATTTGGGAAGAACTTTTTATAAATCCCCTTATCTGAATCAATTAACACCCCCTCCTGATTTGCCCCTACTATTGGTGGGGTAGTCTTATAAAAGCCCACCACTCCTAATCTTATTATGTGTGGGGCATTTCATGTCAAAAAACAAATTATATCAGGATACTTCTATCCTGAATTTATCCTGGTCAGCATTCCGTACAGGTGTCTTGCTATCAGCAATGATCAGCTTGAGTACTTCTGTAGTCGCCAGTCCTCAAGATTTAACGCTGCGACAAGCCATTGATCAGGTCAACCAGTATCAATCGTCCCAAAATTTCTGGGAAACGCAAAACAGCATTAATGCCACGAATCTTCAGCAAAGTAAGCTGTTTAAAAATCCTGAACTGTCAGTTGAACAAACGGGATTTGGTTCAAATAATGAAAAAGAGCTTACCATTGGCATATCACAACCCTTGGATATTTTTGGTGAGCGAAAAGCAAACCAAAAATTAGCCAGTCTCTCTACAGATAAAACAGCACTGAAGCAGAAGATTTATCAAGCGCAAATTGAGCTTGCAGTGAAATATGTATGGTCACAACTGGCCATTGCCGAACTTGAAAGAAACATTGTCAATGAACAACTTCGGGTGAGCGAAGAAAACCTTAAAGCGATCGAGAAGCGCTTTACTGCGGGCGGTATCGCGCAAGTAGATGTGAATCGCGCACGTTTAAGTCATGCTGAAAATATCCGTCTTTTTAGACAGGCCGACTTACAAGTCCAAGTGGCCACCCAACAATTATCAAATTTATGGGGAACCTCTGATAAGTCATTGCAGGTAAACCTCTCTTCACAAAAGCTCTGGCCAAAATCGACTCATCAGCAGGTTCAAGAATATTTAGCGGAAAACTACGTTGAGAAATATCGAGCTTTACTGGTATTAGAGTCTCAAGCAACGGTTGATCAACTAAGGGCAAAGGCACGTCCTAACCCCACTTTAAACCTAGGTGTCAACCGCACCCAATCCTTGGAAAACTCCACACAAAATCAATTAGTAGTCGGAGTCAGTGTACCGCTTAATATTTTCGATCGTCAGCAAAATGGCATAAAAATCGCGCAAGAAAAAATGAACTTATTAGAGCGTCAGAAAGAGTTTTATCTGAAGCAAAATGCGCTGCAAATAGGCACAATTTTAACCGAGTTGCAGGGTTTAGAGCTGCAATTCAAAGTCGTTGACGAGACTCAAATTCCTTTGGCGACTCAAGTTCAAAGTAAGACGCTACAAGGTTTCTTGGCAGGCAAGTTTGCTTTAACCGATGTTCAGCAAGCCACGCTTCAATTACAAGACATCCGTCTGCGTAAAGTCCAGTTGTTACGGGAGGGCTGGCAAAAGGCCATCGAAGCAGAAAGTTTAAGCTTAGGCATTAGCCCAAGTGAAGTCATGTCGAAAGATGCTATTGCACAAATCAATCAAAATTTATGGCAAGACATACAGGCCATGCCTGTCATTGGTGGGGGAAATTAACATGTTCGATCTTAAAAACAGCTTAAAAAAACAGAGCGGAAAAATCTCTCAACCCCTACTGATTAGTTTGGTCATCGGCGCTACCGTACTCCTCAGTATTTTCTTGATCTTAACGGGTAAGAATAAATCTGAAACATCAGATGAACATGCAGAGGAAGAAGGCGCAGAGGAACATGGAAGTGAAGAACATGGCGGTGAAACCGAAGAGCATGCAGAAGGCGTGAGCCTGACGGCCAAGCAACTGGTGGAACAGGGCATACAGTTATCAGCGGTCGATCAAGGTCCGGTGGTTAAATTAAGTTCTTATCCTGCCAAACTGAATGTGAATACGGATCAGCAAGCGCATGTCTCACCGAGTTTTAGCGGTCATGTAGAAAATGTTTATGTAGAACTCGGCCAAAAAGTTCAGAAAGGGCAGCCTTTGGCTACATTGCTTGTTCCTGATCTAGTTGATCAGCAGGCCAATCTTAAAATTGAACAAACCAATCTGGAACTGGCGAAACAAGACTTTGAGCGTGAGCGTCAATTGTGGTCACAGGGTATCTCAGCAAAACAGGACTATCAACGGGCTTATAACAGTTATAAACGGGCACAAATTCAGGTTCAAGCGGCCCAATCACGTTTAAGCGCATTTGGTGCAGTGAATGCTAGTAACGGGCGCTATATTTTAAAAGCCCCAATTTCTGGCGTGATCAGTAAAAAGGATTTGGTTCTCGGGGAAAATGTTCAGTTAGCCGATCAACTCTTTACGATAGACCGGTTAGATCAACTCTGGCTTGAATTTATTGTTCCAAATTCTGAAATTATGGGCTTAGCCCCGAATCAAAAGATCGAATTTAAATCCTTGCAAACAGAAAAGGTTTATCAAGCTGTTATTCAGACTTTAAATACTGAAGCGGATATTCAAACAGGTCGTCTTCAGGTGCGAGCAAAAGTTGAATCGAATGCAACCGAATTACGTCCAAACTTGATGGTGAACGTACAGTTGCAACAACGGAGTGAAAGTACCGCATTACGGGTACTTAAGTCCGCAGTTCAGAATGTCGATGGAAAAGATGTGGTTTTTGTCGCCACTCAGCATGGACAAAAAGTTGAATTCAGTCCGCAACCTGTGAAATTAGGGCAATCATCTGGGGAGAGCCAATGGATTGAAGTGGTGAGTGGGCTTAGTCAGGGACAAAAATATGCCGCTCAAGGCAGTTTTTTACTGAAATCCGAGCTGGAAAAAGGAGAGGCTTCACATGAGCACTGAAACTCCTCAAATTCCAGACCACGAATCGGTAAAACCTGAAGGACTGTTTGATCGACTGATCCAGTTTTCTATCCATAACGCAATCTGGGTCATGCTGTTTATTGCGGCTTGGATTGCTATTGGTATTTATAGTTATCAAAAGTTACCGATTGATGCTGTACCAGATATTACCAATACTCAGGTGCAGATTAACACTTCAGCCAATGGCTTTACGGCTTTGGAAATGGAACAGCGGATTACCTATCCCATTGAGAATGCCATGTCAGGCATGCCGAAAATGGAACAAACCCGTTCGATTTCACGCTACGGCTTATCGCAAGTGACCATCATTTTTGAAGATGGCACGGATATTTACTGGGCCAGACAGCTTATCAACCAGCGCTTGCAAGAAGCAATGGGAGAAATGCCTGAAGATGTGCAACCTAACATGTCGCCTATTTCGACAGGTTTAGGTGAAATCTATCAATGGGTGATTAAAGCCGAACCAAATGCTAAAAAGCCGGATGGAACCCCTTATTCGGCGATGGATTTACGTGAAATTCAGGATTGGATTGTAAGACCGCAATTACAGCGCGTAAAAGGCGTTGCTGAGATCAACAGTATCGGTGGCTTTAATAAAACCTATGTGGTTGCCCCTGATCTGAACCGATTGCAACAATTGCAAATTCCTTTGTCTGATTTACAAACTGCCTTAACAGAGAATAATGAAAACCGTGGTGCTGGCTATATTGAGAAAAATGGACAACAGCTAACGGTTCGTGTTCCCGGCACTTTAAACACGATTGAAGATATCCAGAACATCAGTATTGCCAATAAAAACGGCTATCCGATTCGGGTGGCAGATGTCGCCAATGTCTCAATTGGTCATGACTTAAGAACAGGGGCTGCAACCTATAATGGTGAAGAAACTGTATTGGGTATTGCCATGATGATGATGGGAGAAAATAGCCGTACCGTTGCTCAAGCCATTGATGAAAAGGTGCAATCGATCCAGCAATCGCTACCTAAAGGTGTGGTGATTGAGACTGTGTATGACCGTACGCATTTGGTTGATCGGGCGATCAAAACCGTTCAGAAAAATTTGATTGAGGGTGCAATCCTCGTCATTGTTATTTTATTTCTCTTTCTAGGTAATTTCCGTGCTGCGCTGATCACGGCTTGCGTTATTCCACTGTCAATGCTGTTTACCTTGACGGGAATGGCAGAGCAGAAGATTAGTGCAAATCTGATGAGTTTAGGGGCACTGGACTTCGGTATTATTATTGATGGTGCAGTGGTTATTGTAGAAAACTGTATCCGTCGGCTAGCAGAAGCTCAGAAGCTGAAAGGTGGTTTACTTAGCCGTTCTGAAAGATTTAAAGAAGTCTTCTTGGCTGCAAAACAGGCGCGTCGTCCTCTCATCTTTGGACAGTTAATTATTTTGGTGGTTTATCTACCTATCTTTACCCTGACGGGTGTAGAAGCCAAACTTTTCCATCCTATGGCAATGACTGTTGTACTGGCTTTAATTGGGGCCATGATTTTATCTGTCACTTTTGTGCCAGCCGCAGTTGCCCTATTTGTCACTGGAGAAGTCAAGGAAACCGAAAGTCGCTGGATGCATTGGCTTAAAACCAAATATGAACTGCTTTTAGATAAAGCCTATGAGCTTCGTTTATTTGTGACTATTGTGGCTGCCTGTATTTTAGTGCTTACGGGCGTGCTAGCCACTCAAACAGGTAGCGAGTTTGCACCTCAACTGGGTGAAGGTGATTTTGCTGTTCAGCAAATGCGTTCCCCAAGTACAGGGTTAGAACAGTCACTGAGAATGCAGGAAAATACTGAAAAGTTACTGTTGAAAGAATTTCCTGAAATTAAAGCGATCTTTGCCCGTACCGGTACAGCAGAAGTGGCCACAGATGTTATGCCACCCAACATTTCAGATGGCGTGGTACTGTTAAAACCTCATGATGAATGGCCTGATCCAAAACAAACGATTGATGAGCTTCGCCAAAGAATGATTACTTTCTTAGCGACATTGCCGGGAAATAACAGTGAGTTCTCGCAACCCATTGAACTGCGCTTTAACGAGTTAATTTCAGGGGTGCGAAGTGATGTGGGTGTCAAATTATTTGGTGATGACATGGAGATTCTAAATCGCGAAGCGAATAAAATTTCTCAAAAAATTAACTCAATTTCAGGCGCGACAGCCGTTAATGTAGAACAGACCAGTGGCTTACCCTTGTTGAATGTAGAGGTGGATAAGTCCAGAGCTGCACAATATGGCTTGTCGGTAAGAGCAATTCAGGATCTGGTAGCTACAAGTGTCGGTGGCCAGAATGTTGGAACAATTTTACAGGGAGACAAGCGTTTTGATTTTGTCATCCGTCTAGATGAATCCCAGCGTAGTCCTGAACAGTTAGCGCTACTTCCTATTCAATTGCCGAATGGTGGTTTAGTCCAACTGCAAGATGTGGCACGCGTTGAAAATATCCTGGGTATTAATCAGGTCAGCCGTGAAAATGGTAAACGTCGAGTGGTTATTACTGCAAATGTAGAAGGACGTGATTTAGGCTCATTCGTAACAGAGCTTCAGAGCACGTTATCCAAACAGGAATTACCAAGCGGTTATTGGATAGATTATGGCGGTCAATTTCAAAATCTGATGTCTGCAAAAGCGCGTATGCAATTGGTGGTTCCGCTCGCATTGTTGACGATCTTTATTTTATTGATGGCTGTATTCCATAATATCAAAGAAAGCTTACTGGTCTTTAGTGGTGTACCGTTTGCCTTATGTGGAGGCTTAATCGCGTTGTGGTTGCGTGACATTCCATTATCCATGTCAGCAGGGGTTGGCTTCATTGCACTATCGGGGGTGGCTGTACTGAATGGCTTAGTCATGCTCACCTTTATCAAAGAGTTGCGACAACAATATGACCTTTATTATGCAACGTGGCAGGGTGCAATTTTGCGTCTTAGACCTGTGCTGATGACCGCTTGTGTGGCGTCCCTTGGGTTTGTCCCGATGGCTTTGGCAACCGGAACTGGGGCAGAAGTACAGAGACCTTTAGCAACAGTGGTTATTGGAGGAATTATCTCCTCTACCCTGCTTACATTGGTTTTATTGCCCGTACTGTACCGCTGGATGAATGAAAAGAAAGTTTCTTAATCCAATAGATTAGTCGATTTACAGCAGAGATATTGGCTGTTATCCAATATCTCTGCTCATCATAAATAGAATAAGGAAAATATTTTATGTCAGAACATCATGATCATAGCCATGCGGTTGTTACTGAAGAAAATAGTAAGAAGTTAATGGTTGCCTTAGGTTTAACGACTACTTTTTTAATAGTAGAAGTTGTCGCTGCTTTTATTACCCAAAGTTTGGCTTTGTTATCTGATGCAGCTCATATGTTTACTGATGTAGCCGCTTTAGCTATTGCTCTTGCCGCTATCAAAATTGGTAAAAAAGCCGCAGATGATAAAAGAACTTTTGGCTATCAGCGATTTGAAATTTTAGCGGCTCTGTTTAATGCGGTGATGCTTTTTGTGGTAGCAATATATATTGTATATGAAGCTTATCAACGTTTTACGAACCCTGCTGAAATTCAAAGTGTTGAAATGATGATTGTCGCGGTCATTGGTTTGGTCGTAAATTTGATTTCAATGAAAATCCTTTCTGCTAGTGCTGAAGGAAGTCTAAATATAAAAGGTGCATATTTAGAAGTTCTTAGTGATGCTCTAGGATCGATAGGCGTGATTATCGGAGGAATAGTTATTTATTTTACCCAGTGGATGTGGGTTGATACCGTAATCGCTGTGTTAATTGGCTTCTGGGTCTTACCTCGAACTTGGATTTTATTAAAACAAAGTATTAATATTCTGCTTGAAGGAGTTCCTGATGAGATTGATATTGAGTCGTTAAGAAATGATTTATTGAAGCTAGAGGGCGTTGAAGGGATTCATCAGTTGAAAGTCTGGGCTATATCCTCAAAAAATATTCATTTAACTGCTCATTTGGTTGCTCTGAATAGCAATACAGATCAACTCTATCAAAAGGCCTTAGAAGTTCTAAAACATAATCATAATATTACTGAAATTACGTTACAAATAGAAAGTAAGGAATGTAATACATTGGAACAGCATAAACATTAAAGTGCTGCTCTTTCTACATAATGGACAGATGACTAGGCTGATAAACCTTACCATTTTCCTGTATTACACTTCTATTTATCACACGCACTTTAAACACCATCCTGAGACATTTTAAAATTACAAGAATGTAATTTATGAGTCCTCTGGGTGTTAATTCTTTAAAGTTAGAATATCTAACAAGTATTAAATGAGAGTAAATAAACATGCTATTCAAAAATAAATTTTGTACTAAATTACTGTTAATTAGTGCATTCTTTAGTATCGCAAGTTTTAGTTATGCAGATGGCGGCTTGTTATTTCTTGAAAAGAATTTAAAAGCTTCTAAAGTTGAAAATTCTAAACAAAAACAAGTTAAAAATAATGAATCAAATGAATAGTTGGGTTGCATAAATAAATCAATTAGACTTATTTATTCAGCAATATAATTCCTGAATGAATAAGTTTATAACTAAAACCTATCACACCATTAGTTGAACTACATATAATTATAATATTAAAAATAAAGTATTTTTTTTAATCCCATTTCAATGGGTCATCTTTATATATCTCAATTTATGTTGTAAACATACAATGTAATTTCTAAATAAAAATATCCAATTTTTTTAAATCACTTCAGGATATAAAGCTTTAGCTATGCCAAAGCCAATTAAACCTGCTATGGCTAAATATAGGGCTTTCATGTACCACATGCCCCAAAGTACAGTTATTTTATTTGCTGAAAACTTATGTACTGGCTGACTTAAAAAATTGGTTGTTTGGTTAAATGACTTTTCAGATGCTTCAAGAGCATAATAATTTAATGCGGGGAACAAGCAAGCAACCAATAAAATAGCGATTGCGGGAAACACAAATGCTTTAGGCAGACTAAATTTTATTGCGAATTATAAAGCCGCACC
>NZ_JAUZUU010000034.1:0-11095 GCF_031844225.1 Acinetobacter sp. RRD8 | reverse complement strand
ATGTGTACCTGAGAGCTTCGGTAGATACATTGCACATCAATGCGGCCACCTTCCCCTTCGGTGAGTGATTGAACACTTCTCTCCAGAGTTTTTATCCATTATCACAGTCCTTTTGCCTGAGAGTTTCCTGGGAACTTGCTCCTTCGGCGAATGCAGAAGCATTTCTCTCCTGCAATAATGTTTTATTATCATGAGCAATTTATATACCATTTTTAGGAAAAACACAGTTTTTATTTATGTTAATTCACGTGAATTTATCTGTGATTCTTTTTAATTAAGAGCATACATGGGTGATGGAGGATATTGCCTAGATATCAAATTTTTAGATTTTGCTGTCCTAAGTAAAATGAGCAAGTTCTATCCTTTATAAAATTCCAGAACTTATTTAATTTTGGCGCTTAAATAGAACTCAACATTTGCTTAGGCTATTTTAATAATTCAAAGTATATGTCATCCAAAGCAAAATTTAGACTTTTATCATTTATTCTAGAATTTTAGATAATCCAAGAAAGCATCAGTACTAAGCTTCCTGCTGCGACCACTGTTTGTACACTGATAATACTAGCCATTAACTCACTATCGCCACCATACACCCGGGTTAAGACATACGAAGCTGAGGCGGTAGGAAGTGCAAAGAACAAGACCAATACCTGAGTAGTTAATGCATCAATCTGGAAAATTTTACACATTAAAAATGCAATCAGCGGCATTCCGAACAGGCGACCAAAGGTTATCAGGCTGAGTGGCAATACATCACGCTGAAAACCCTGAAACTGTAAGGCTGCTCCCACACACATCAAACCGAGCGGCAAACTGCACAGTGCAATCTGTTTAAGGAACTGCTCTGCTCCAGTCCAGAGTGACAAACCAGAAAGATTAAATAAACCACCCACAATACAGCCTAGAATTAATGGATTTTTAGACAAATCCAGGATGATTTTTTTCAGCTGCATATCGTGGCTACGGGTAAATGCCAGCACTGACAGGATATTCACCAAAGGAATACACAGCACCATGATCACCGCGAAAATAGTCATACCCTGCTGCTGAAATAAGGCGCTGACAGCAGCAAGGCCAATATAGGTATTAAAGCGCAGTAAACCTTGAACATAGACGCCGAAACGCGCATAGGAAATTCGGTAAATTTGGCGCAAGATATACAGCGCAATACTGACCACAGCCATGATGCTAAATACGACCAGTACTACATCCTGAATGACCTCTATTTGAATCTTGGCAGTGGCCAGATTTAAAAACAGCATCACTGGAAACAGTGCATAATAATTTAACTTTTCTGCACCTCGCCAAAAATCATCACTCAACCATTGCCTACGCTTAAGCAGATAGCCAAAGCTGATCAGTCCGATGAGAGGAAATAAAGAAGTTAAAATAATATGCAGCATGTGACATCCTGGTCTGTTTTCTGCCTAACCTTAAGTCGCTTAGACTGAACAGAAAAATTAGCATATTCACGAGCTTTCTCACTACTCAATTTAAGCAGTAAAAAGCTTGAATTTTCATCAACTAATCATATTGATTTGCTGATTTTTTCTAAAATCAGCAAATGTAACGGAATCAACGGTTCTCCGACATTTTGACCCAGTGGATATGCTTCAATCTTTTCAGTCAGCTGATAGCCACGGCGCTGATAATATGCCAGCAGTTCAATACGGACATTTAATACTGACATCTGAATCACTTTCTTTTTAAATATTTCGAAAATATGGGATTCGGCAAAGTCCAATAATTGCTTGCCATAACCCGAGTTTTGCTCAGCAGGTGCAACAGCAAAGCTTTCAATCTCTGCTACTTGCTGTCCTAAGCTCACGCCAATACAACCAAGAAGCTTATTATCAATTTCCAACACAAAGAGCTGAAAATTTTCTAAATTGAGCAAGTCATATAACTGTTTTTCTTGAATACGATCACCCTGGATCATTCCTGCTTCAGTCGTCCATCCACCCGGAGTACGATAAGCTGTATTAATCAGCATAGTAAGTTGCTGAACATCAGCCTTGCTCGCCAATCGTATATTTTTATAGTGATTCATTTTATAAATAAAAAAAGTCAGACCGGAGTCTGACTTTAAAACAATTTCACTTTAAAGTTAAAGCAAATTATTTAGGTTCAATCGGTGCAAATGGCGCAACTACATCGGCATTTTGCGCACGGTGACGCATGAAATGATCCATGAGTACTATCGCCAGCATCGCTTCAGCAATCGGGGTTGCACGCACACCCACACAAGGATCATGACGGCCTTTGGTCAACACATCAGTATCTTCACGCTCAATATTGATGGTTTTACCCGGCGTGGTGATAGATGCAGTCGGCTTCAACGCAATCGCAACACGAATGTCCTGACCGCTAGAAATACCGCCTAGAATACCGCCAGCATGATTGTCCAGGAAGCCTTCTGTGGTGAGTTCATCACGGCTTTCATGACCAAACTGTTCAGCAACGCCAAAACCATCACCGATTTCTACACCTTTAACGGCATTAATCGACATCATGGCATGCGCAATATCAGCATCCAGACGATCAAAGACTGGCTCGCCCCAACCCACTGGCACTTTAGATGCAATGATCTCGAGTTTAGCGCCACAACTGGTACCTTGCTCACGCAAAGACGTCACTAGCGCTTCAAAACGTGATACTGCATCCACATCGCCACAGAAAAACGGATTGTTTAGAACTTCATTCCAGTCCAGCTTCTCTGTTTTTTCGGTGCCGATCTGGGTTACATGACCACGAATCTCAATGCCAAATTTCTCGAAAAGGAATTTCTTGGCAATTGCACCCGCTGCAACACGCATTGCCGTTTCACGCGCACTTGAACGGCCTCCACCACGGTAATCACGGAAACCATACTTTTGGGTATAGGTATAGTCGGCATGACCCGGTCGGAATGTCTGCGCAATATTGCCGTAGTCTTTCGATTTTTGATCCGTATTACGAATTAACAAACCAATTGAAGTACCGGTGGTTTTACCCTCAAACACACCGGAAATAATTTCTACTTCATCGGGTTCTTTACGCTGGGTTGCAAATTTCGATGTACCCGGCTTACGGCGGTCCAGATCCTTTTGCAAATCAGCTTCAGTCAGCTCAATGCCGGGTGGAACCCCATCGATGATGGCCATCAGGCCAACACCGTGAGATTCACCACAAGTCGTTACACGGAACAGTTGCCCTATACTATTACCTGCCATGTCAAACGACTCCTTATGCTTGAATAGACTGTATGAATAAATCACGGTAGGTACGACATTGCTCTGCAGTCAATGCAAAGATACCCGTACCACCTTTCTGGAATTGTAACCAGTAGAAATCAACCGAATTGAAGTTTTGGCGCATTGCCCATTCTGAGTTACCCACTTCGATCACGATCAGGCCATTCTCAGTCAGATAATCTGCAGCTTGAGCCAGCATTTTACGTACCAGATCCAGACCATCCTGACCTGCAGCAAGCGCAAGCTCAGGCTCATGATGGAATTCCTCAGGCAAATCCGCCATATCTTCCGCATCGACATACGGCGGATTAGATACGATTAAATCGTATTGATTTTCGGCTGGAATTTTTTCGAACAAATCCGATTCAAGCAATGCGATCTGATATTGCTTGTCATGATGCTCAGTATTGATTTGCGCAACTTCTAAGGCTTCTTTGGAAATATCAGTCGCATCCACTTCCGCTTCAGGGAAAGCATAAGCCAAGGCAATCGCGATACAGCCTGAACCGGTACACATATCTAGAATACGTTGAGGCGTCTTTGGATTCGGGTTTTCCGGCAAGTTATTAACTGCCTCACCCATTTGACCATGTTCACCCAGGCAATACGGGGCAAAACGGTTTTGAATCAGTTCAGCAATCGGTGAACGAGGGATTAGCACGCGCTCATCAACGTAATAAGGTTTACCGTCGAAGTAAGCCAGGTTCAATAAATATGAAGTTGGTACTTTTTCATTAATACGGCGTTCCAGCAGACTTAAAAATTCGGCTTTTTCACTTGGTAATAATTTGGCATCTAAAATTTCAGCGTCCGCTTTCCATTCTAGCGACAGGGTTTGCAGCACTAGCGCTGAACTTTCAGCAAAATAATCTTCTGTGCCTTGGCCCAAATGTGCATCGTATTGACGTAATGCTGTCACACCAAAACGAATAAAATCACGAATGGTGGTTAAATTTTCAGCGGCTTCCTGCATATGTTCAGGGCTAATAGTCGGTCGATCCACTTAAGGCGTCTCCAAGGTCATTTTTTTAAACGCCTTATGATACCTTGTTTTGCCTGCTTTTATAATGCTAAAGCATGAAAAACACGAATTCTCTACGCCCACAAAAATTATAAAATTCCTGTTTTTGTAAGCGATTATGCAGACAAATGTTTACTTTATTCAGGGATGTTTCTGTTAAATGCCGATGCTAATACTATGATGATTTATCGAAAACCGGACGCATAAGAACGAGATTGATAAAGATTAGCCTGATCCATGATCAAAGCCAGCATACATTGACCCTGTTGCTGCTTGGCATATTTTCCTGACATTCTAAAGTTACATTGCTGGGACAGTTTACGCTCCCACAATACATGCTGACTGCGAATGGCGGCGGTCTGGTTCGGATTCAATTTAAGATAAGTTTTATAGTTTTTCTTCAGACGTTTATTGTGAACTTTCAGCTTTTTTTCCAGGCATTTTTCCGCTTTGGGTATATTACCATAACTAAAATTCATGCACTGTGTATATTCCTTGGAATACCCAACAGCAGCCTGTGTCTGAACCGCAGTACCCACAAAAATTGCAACTAAAAACCATGCAAGACGCATAACTTCCCCTTGACCGAAACCGGTACAATCCCAATAAATGTTTAACAATCAATATTGTTTAAATTATCCACTGATATTAACGCAGTCCAGACAAAAATCCTATGCCTTTCTCGGAATGAAAGATTAAACAGTTGCACAATTGAAAATTGGCACATGACCCACATATAATCCGCATTCAATCTTCAAATGAGCCCAGATCTATGAGCTATAAGCACAATAATCTTATGGCGATGCGCCAGAATTACTGGAATGATAAAGCCTCCAGTCAGGTGCAGCAAGAAAAGGTATTTTTGCAGTCGACCTTAATGCAACATGGCGTATTTACCGATGCGACATTGGACGATGCTAAATATCTGTTTTTTGGCTTGCCAAGTATTGTGATTGTAAAAGGCTATGCTTTGGGCTTCATGCATGACAGCGTACAGCGCCTGATTCATCAACATATTCAAACAAATAAACAACAGTTACAACAACGATCCGAATTAAAAATCCAATTTCAAATGGCATAATGCCCTGTCTAAACTGATACAAGTTGGTGAATAAATGAAAGCTTGCCTAGCTTTTACTATGAATTCAGCGGCTTAAACTTTTTTAATACGTGCAGAAACGCTACTATCCCTTACAATGATTTATTCTGCTTCATGCTGATGATGAAAGGATCGAGTTTACATGTCAGATCAGAACGATAAGCTTAAACAACTGAAAACCTCCTCTATGGATCGACGCTTATCGATCGCAAAGGCATCCTTGCTGGCAGGCACGCGTTGGGCGGCTTCTAGTGCAAGCTCCATGTTCTCAAGTGAAGAAGAAAAAGAAAAGAAACGTAAAAAAGCCATGAAAGAACAGGCTGATTATCTGGTGGCAGAAATTGGCAAGCTAAAAGGTTCTATCGTTAAAATTGGCCAGATGATGGCACTGTATGGTGAGCATTTTCTGCCAGAAGAAGTCACTCAAGCTCTAAATACCCTGAACAATCAGACAGTGGCATTGGCATGGCCAGCCATCAAGACCCAGTTACAGCAACAACTCGGTTCAAAACTCGACGATCTCACCATTGATCATGAACCTTTGGGCACAGCTTCTTTGGCACAGGTACATCGCGCTACCCGAAAATCTGATGGCATGGAACTGGTGTTAAAAATTCAGTATCCGGGTGTGGCAGAAGCGATTGATTCCGATATGAGCCTGTTTAAAAACATGCTGAAATTGACTCGCATCGTGCCGCAGACCCGCGAATTCGACCAGTGGTTCGATGAAGTCCGTGAGATGATGCACCGTGAAGTAAATTATCAGATTGAAGCAGATACCACGCGTCGTTTTGCGGCGCGTTTAAAAGATGATCCTCGTTATATCGTCCCAACCATTATTAATGAATATTGCTCAGATCGTGTGCTATGCATGACTTTTGAACGTGGTGTGCCGATCAATAGCCCGGTAATGTTATCCCTGCCCCAAGAACGCCGCAACCTGTTAGGTGAAGCGTCTCTGGAAATTGCAGTGCGTGAAATCTTCGAATGGGGCGAGATGCAAACCGATCCGAACTTTGGTAATTATCTAGTTCGTCTGGGCAATGGCGCAGATGTGCACGACAAGATCATTCTGCTCGACTTTGGCGCGATCCGCCAGTTTGACCAGCATCTGCTCAGTGTTGCGCGTAACCTGATCCAGGCAGGCTATCATCATGACTCGGATATGATGGTCAAGGCGATGACTGGTTATGAGTTTTTTGATTCGATTCCGCAAAGCATCAAACCGGATATGGCCAAAGTCTTTTTACTGGCCACCGAAGCGTTTAGTTCACCGCTAAATAATCAAGAATTGCCAGCTGGCATCATGGATGAACATAATCGCTATGACTGGAAAAAAAGCCAGCTGCATAGCCGTGTGATGCAACAGGCATCGAGATCTATGGCTTCACGTTATTTCAGTGTTCCACCCAAAGAATTTATGTTTATTAGCCGTAAATTTATTGGTGCCTATACCTTTATGACCGTGATTGATGCCAAAACCAATGTGCGTGCCATGATTAGACATCATCTCTCTTAAAATAAAATCTGCATTAAAAAGACCCGGATGATTTTGTCATTCGGGTCAATTTTTATCCAAAATGGATTTTTTGTATTTTTATCTTTCTTTTAATTTTCATTGATTTATTCGTCCCTTTCTTCAATCCCAAAAACCTAAAAATTGTCAATCATTCATGTCAGGGATGACATAGTTTTATCTCTGAGTGCATGTCAGTATTAAAAAAATAACGTGACAACACCTTTAGGATAATCAGAATGAATAATATGGTGAATAAAGCCCAAGGATTTGGCTTGTCCATACTGACCAAAATCGCGGGTAGCGAAGTATTAGATCAATTAAAACTGCGTAAATTTGTAGAAAAATCACTTTATCAAAGTTCAATAGCAGGATTCAAAACCTTAAGTCAAACCCAGAAAATCCTGAAATCTGGCCAGAAGATTCAAAAACAGCGTCTGCCGCATCAGTCTAAATCCTTATTTGATCTAAACCTGACTGAAGAACAGCAAATGACCTGTGATGCCATGCAGCAATTTGCCCAAGAGGTGCTGTATCCCTTGGCGCATGATGCAGATCAGCATGAATTATTTCCCCATGAACTCTGGCAATACAGCACTGATTTAGGCTTGAATTTCTATGCCCTGCCTGAAGCATTGGGGGGCGTTGCATCGGAACAGAATATTGTCAGCAATATTTTAATCGCTCAACATTTGGCTCAGGGTGATTTCAGTCTGACGGCTGGCTTACTTTCGACTTTTAGTTTCATTAACGCCATTACCCGCTGGGGCTCAGAGCAGATTCAGTCAGAATATCTGGGCGCTTTCGCAGAGAATCCTGAGTTAAAGGCCACCTTTGCAGTGCAGGAAGAAACAGCAGCGTTTAACCCGGAGCAACTTAGAACCAAGGCTGTTGCACATCAGGGACATTATCTGATTCGGGGTCAAAAGACCTTAGTGCTCTTCGGAGAAAGTGCCGATCTCTATCTGGTCAGTGCTGATCTGGATGGCAGAGCTGAGGTCTTTGTGGTGCAACGCGACAGTACCATCACTGCGAAAAAATCGCCGGCTATGGGTTTAAAGGCCACTGAAACAGTCACGCTAAAATTTGAAAACACTCCGGCACATCGTCTGGGTGATGAAGATTTTGATTATCGTGCATTCGTAGATTTGGGCAATCTGATGTGGTGTGCGATGGCAGTGGGCGCCTGTGAAGCAGTCAAAAAATACTGTGTGCAATATGCCAATGACCGTATTGCCTTTGGTGAACCGATTTCCCATCGTCAGGGTGTCGCCTTTATGATTGCCGATATGGCCATTGAAATTGACGCGATGCAAATGCTGATCCTGAATGCCGCCAGCCTGGCTGAATCTGGTCAAGCTTTTCATCGTGAGGCTTATTTGGCACGTCTACTCTGTGCAGAAAAATCCATGAAAATCGGCACCGATGGTGTACAAATTTTGGGTGGTCATGGTTTTACCAAAGAGCATCCGGTCGAACGCTGGTATAGAGATCTTAGATCTACTGCCATTCTCCATTCTGGCTTGCATGCCTGATCAAAACATAAAGAAGAATAATGATGAATCTACAAACTCCAAAAAAATTTAAGCTTTTGATTGATCAAGCACATGAAGTTGCCCTCAATGTTTTGCGTCCGATTTCACGTAAATATGACAAGGCTGAACATGCTTATCCGATAGAGCTAGACATGCTCGCTTCTGTTGTCGATGGCATGAACCAAGGTAGTGAAGGCATGAATGCTGGTGCAGCAGTCAATAAACGTGGCGATGCAGACAGCAGCAATAAAAATGGCATTAATATGTCTACTGCCCTGAGCATTATTGAAATGTGTTATGGCGATACTGGCTTATTACTCTCGATGCCACGCCAAGGATTAGGAAATTCAGCCATTGCAGCTGTTGCCAATGAGGAGCAATTACAGCGTTTTCATGGAACTTGGGCGGCCATGGCGATTACCGAGTCAGGTTGCGGTTCAGATTCCGCTGCAATTCGTACCACTGCGACTAAAGACGGTGATGACTATATTCTGAATGGCGAGAAGATTTTTGTGACCTCGGGAGAACGAGCCGATGCGGTAGTGGTTTGGGCAACTCTGGATAAAAAACTGGGACGATCAGCCATTAAATCATTTGTGGTGGCCAAAGGCACTCCAGGAATGAAGGTTGAACGACTGGAACATAAATTAGGGATTAAATCATCCGATACTGCCACGATCAGCTTTATTAACTGTCGAGTACCTGCAGCAAACCTGCTCGGTCATGCAGAAATCGATGTTGCTAAAGGCTTTGCTGGCGTGATGGAAACCTTTGATAATACTCGCCCGCTGGTCGCCGCCATGGCGATTGGTTGTGCGAAAGCCTCGCTGGAACGCATCAAGGAGATTTTTAAGGATCAACTGGACTCCACTTATGCCACACCGTATTTACAAAGCTCTAATATCGCAGCACAAATCTATCGTATGGAAGCTGAATGGGAAGCAGCACGTTTGCTGATGCTGAAAGCTGCCTGGATGGCCGATAATCGCAAACCAAATTCACGTGAAGCATCTATTGCCAAAGCCAAGGCCGGTCGGATTGGTAATGAAATTACCTTAGAATGTGTCGAACTTGCAGCAGCTACTGGTTATAACGAAACTGAACTTTTGGAAAAATGGGCACGTGATTCCAAGATTCTGGATATTTTTGAAGGCACCCAGCAAATTCAGCAACTGATTATTGCCCGTCGGGAATTAGGGAAATCATCGAGCGAATTAAAATAATGATTGCTCATTAAATAACGAATTAAGCTTACTTAAGTTGATTAAACGATGGATTTTTTAAGGATTTAAGGTTATAAAAATTCATCGTTTTTTCAAAATAAAATCAGACCAATATGTACTATATTCGTCCCATTCAGCCTGAAGATAATGCTCAAATTGCAAGCATTATTCGTTGTGTTTCCCAAGAGTTTGGACTGGCAGCAGAATCTGGTTTCGCGGTAGGCGATTCTATTTTAGATGAACTGTATCAAGTTTATCAGCAAACGAAATCAGCTTACTGGATTGTTGTGGATCAACAAAATAAAATTTACGGTGGTGGTGGAATTGCGCTATTAAAAGGTGATGCAACTATTTTAGAAATTCAGAAAATGTACTTTTTACCTGAAATTCGTCAGCAGGGTTTTGCCAAAAAAATTTTAGAATTATCCTTTGAATTTGCACAGACTCATCAGATTAAGTCAGTCTATCTAGAAACAACTAAAGCGCTTTGGCAAGCGGTGAAACTCTATGAAAAATTAGGTTTTCAGCACCTTGATCACCCTGAAGGCAATACCGGACATAGTGAAGCCTGTGAAATCTGGATGCTAAAAAACCTTTCAACTTAGAGATTTTTTAGTAGATAGATAAAGTTTGTACATTAATAAAGTGCTTTCATCAGCAGCGAGCTTGACTCTTGTATATAGGCTGCCTAACATCGAAATACGTTTATTCAGGCATGGAATTCACAGTTTGTTTTTTTCTCATCTATTAAATCCAATTAAATCTAAACGTTCACTATTTAATTCTCATTCTTTTAAATTTTCTTCTATTTTATTGAGTACTTTTCTTTTTGCGGGTTGTTCATCCTTGGGCGGAGGCTCGGTAGAAAAGCGCGCAGCTAAATTATCTAAAGGCATTCAAACTGCTTACTCCACCCCATCCAGTACAGCTAATCGTGTTTCACCTTTAATTGTTCAACATGCACAAAATCAAGGTGTAGATCCGCTCCTAGTGGCGGCTGTGATTCATCAGGAATCTACTTATCGTAGCCAAGCAACTTCGCCAGCAGGGGCGGTAGGCTTGATGCAAGTGATTCCAAGATATTGGCAACAAACCTGCCCTGGTGATTTATACAATGAAAGCAGTAATATCCAATGTGGTACATATATTCTTTCTAAATATAATCAATCATCCGGTGACTGGAAGAAAGCGCTTGCCTATTATAATGTAGGTCCGTCAGGTTATGAAAATAATCGTAAAATGCGTAAACAAGGTAAACGTTATGCCAACCAAGTAAAACAGCATAAAAAAATGCTAAAAGACTCTCTCTAATGACTGAATAAAGAGAATTAATTTAACCATACTTAGGCTATTTTATTTAATATTTGGTAAATAGTAATCGCTAATTGTGTCCATTAAAGTTTTTACCATGAAAGTATACCTACAACCTATTAATCTCAGCAATGATATATATATTCAGCTAAAATAG
>NZ_JAUZUU010000033.1:0-11308 GCF_031844225.1 Acinetobacter sp. RRD8 | reverse complement strand
TATCATCCTCTAATAAAATGGCATCCATTTCGATATTGGCACGTGTATCTTTAGCACCTACACGTATTAATCCATTTTTTTCTATTTCCATTTCTAAAGGAATAGTAATTAAAGGATATGAATAAGATTTTTGAGTAGTAGGAAGTACCCAATCAACTAAACCAAAACCTGCAACAATTTCCTCACCATCGCCTGTTCCACCTAGGTTAATTGCAGTATTCCAAGAGAATAATTTGTCATAAACAATAATGGATTTTTTAATCTCATCATTGTCTTGTTTCCAAAGTTCCCAATTATTTCGATAATTTTCAAATTCTTTAAACAACTTCTGAATTATGCCAATTTTAGTGATCAAATCATTTGCCACTAAAAAGTAAGCTAATCGCAAGTGATCAACTCGCTTAAAAGATACTAGCTTATTTAAACTAGCATAATTAAAAGTCGGTACTTTTTCAGTTTCAACATGGATGTGCAAAGACAGTTGTTTAGATGGTATAGGCATCGATTGAAGTTGTAAGCGTTCAATTTGAAACCACCAATCACTATCATTCAGAATCTTTAAACCACGAAGTTTTTTAAGATCATAGGAATAAAATCTATTACCATTAATTTCATATTGAATTTTTTGAGTATCCTCAGCTTGATGAGATACATAATCCAACAATTGAATCAGTTTATTTTTAACAATATCATTTAATTCAAGTTCAGAGTTCATCATTGGTCTTTCTAATTTTTTAACTGACGGGTTTATAGCTAAAGACCAGCAAAAGGCTTCATCTTGTGAAAATATATCTTGATTTTGATATAAAAAAGCATTCACTTCTTTCTTTTCAATACCAAGAGTTTTGGCAATTTCTCTAGCAGTAAGTTTGGGCTGTTTAACCAAAATAGCTGTTATTAAATCCTTCATGTGATTCATATTTCCTAATCATTTTAAAAGCTTTTCTCTTTAATTGATTTATACAGAATCAACTTAATCCACTCCCAGCCCCTTAAACACAGCATCCACCGGATCTGCATAGAAACTGGTCTGGAACTTGGTAAACAGTTCCACAGGAATCGTAGGGATATCTGCCGCACTACTCATTGGCAAAGCAACCTTCTTGGCACCAGCATCAAAAGCAACTTGCAGACATTCGGCAATACTTTCCACCGGAGTCACAGAGCCACCCAAGCTCATATCACCCAGTACCACCATCTGACTTTGTACCGATCGTCCTAACAGGCCAGAAGCGAAAGCCACTAAACTTGGCAAGGCAAGATGGCTGAGCGGCCCGGTATTCTGTAATTCAACCACATGTAAGTGGAAGTCATGTTCCAGCACCTTACTGCCACCCGATATTCTGGATGCATTGGCCTTGAAGTAATCAAAAGCAATTTTGACCTGTTCTTTGGCACTGCTTGAATTCCATAAGCCTGATGTCGCCAATTTTCCTGAACCTTTGGTCACTTGAAGTTCTAAGCGGTATAAGCCTGGCATGCCTTTATTACTGAGCCCGATGGTATATAAGAAACCTGGCTTGGCTGGACCTTCGGGAATCAGTCCACCTCCACCTTGCTCTTTTACCGATACAAAATGTTCTTCTAAGGTATCATTATCGATATAGCTGAAATGCACATCATAGAATTCCATGCCCCCAATTTTCTTCAGCTGCTCTTTGACACGCCGGCGTACCTGCAACGCATATTCCAGACATTGCTGTACATCTTCTTTCTCAAACTGACCGTGTGGGTAGAGTAGCTTCATCAATCCAGAAACAGTCTTGCGAACGGCGATCACATCACGCTGATTCAGGTTATTTCCGAGTTTGAAGTACTTCTCAATGGCATCCGCAAAACTACGCTTACGCATTTCCCTGAAGAATTCAGCCAGATAATCAACAATCAGGCCATAACGGTTGGTGAAGAACTCCGGACGCATCTTGGGAATTTCCCAGCCTGGGATATAGGCATGAAAGCGATCAAAGAATGCCGAATCAATCATGGCTTCAGGGAACGGCGCCAAGAGATGGCTGGTTTTAACCAGGGATTCCACACTCTGGTTGATATTACCCACAAAAACCATCGAAGCTGAGGCTTCCATCTGTTCACGACCACGGGCAAAAGATCCTGAGGCCATGTAGTCTTTCATGATCTGAACGCCATCTTTATCCTTAAAGGAAATACCGGCAACTTCATCAAAAGCTACCACATCCCACAACCCCACCAGACCAATACGGCGGCTACTCATGTTATAGAACAGGTTGGCGACAGTCGTTTGCCCACCGGAGACTAAAATACTATTCGGTGAACACTCTTTGTAAATATGGCTTTTCCCGGTACCGCGTGGTCCCAGTTCACAAACGTTATAGTTATTTTCAACGAACGGAACCATACGCGCTAATAGGTGCCACTGCACGTCCTCTTTTAGCGAAGCCGGTTCCATGCCGATCGAACGGATTAAACTCTCGCGCCACTGATCAGTGCTTAATGCTGCTCTGCCACTGAAAAGTTCATCCATATTCATATTCGGCATTTGAATCGGCTTGAGTAAACTCACCCCAAATGGAGAATTGGTTTGTCCTTCTTCAAAATAATAACTGAGCGTAGCAATGACCCAGATACCACCCACCAGTAATTTTTCATACTCTTTGACGATGCCTGCCGAGATTTCGGCATCTTTGATCCCCAGATTACTAAATGATGCTTCGTATTTGTCCTTACGCTCATTCAGCTTTACGGTCACCCGATCAATGACCTTATAACTGCCCCGTTCACGAACCAGGGATTTCACCTTCTCAGCTTCATCAGGTCGTACATAGTTCTCTGCCAGAACCGTCTTTACGTTACGTAGTCCCTGTTCAATGATCTCTGGATCATCCGAGGCACAGTACATCCCCAGCAGGTATTCGAGTACATAGACTGGGACATTGGCCCCTTCTTTGATCAGTTTAGTTAGATCCTTACGTACCACCCGCCCAGCAAAGTGTTCATTCAGCAGCTGATCCAGTTCTTTATCGTTAGCAGATTCCATGTAGGCTACGCTCTATCGTTAATTCGTTATCAGAAGAAGTCATCGGTAAATGCCAGATCAATGGTGACCTTATAGCGCTGCATTTCGATATTCAGGTCTTTGTCCTTCAGTACCAGGAAGTAATCTTTTTTACGGTCAAAATCAGTGCCAGATAATGACAGTCTGACCTGTTTAACCCGATCGGCAACAGAGTCGGTACTGCTATCAAAGGTCAAGGTTTCTTCACTGGAAACTTTGAGATCCCCATCATAAATGGCAATCGACAGGGTCACTGGCATGACTAGCTCACTGACAGCTTCAGTTTGCATCAGATCAAACTTCTGGATGTTATTGACCATTTTCAGCGTGGATTTGGTAGAAATAACCTCAACTTTACGCTTGGTCCGCTGTCCGGCCTTTTCACCACGCAGCTGTTTTACCGTTAGTACAGGCACCACGATTTCCTGAGGCATGATGCCACCATGCACGAAACGTGAGCCTCCTACAAAATGGAAACGGTTCGCCCCTTTTGGAATCCAGAAATCAGTCGCAGATAGTGTGCCTGCCGTAGCTTGGGTTGAGCCTTTCCATGCTTCCTTGCTCTCTGGTAAACCATGCCCAATCACATAGCGTTTTTTGCTTTTCAATGTATTGGTAGGTTTTTCAGTCAAGCTTGAACGATCCGCAGATTCCAGTTTACTTTGCTGGAACAGGAAGCCATGGTCGGCTGTAATCAATAGGGTAGAAATATTGAAATGCATTAAAATTTTGCGGCTAAGTTCGGTCAGCTCTTCAATGGCATGTTCTACCGCCATAAAGGTTTCTGATTCTGTCGAGGCACTGTCTCCCCGAGCATCAATCACGTTGTGATAAACGTAAACCAGCTCATGGTCTTTCAGTGCTTCACGGCCTTCATCACGCGACCAACCTTTTACCGTTTCAGCGGTAACCGCCAATCCATTATAGGCAGCCAGAATTTTGGATCGTGCTGCAGTCCCTTTGCTGGACTGTCCATCTACTAAAACATCATCCCCTGCGGCCTCTTTGTACTCCAAAGTCTGATGCGGCAACAACGAGGCCATGCCAAGTGTGGTGTAACTTGGGACAACGCCCAGCTGTGAAGACAAGGTCGCTTCGGAATAACGCTTTTCATTGATACGATCACGCAGCTCTACCGCAGCTTCATAGCGAAAAGCATCACTGATAATTACCACAATACGGCGTTTCGTTGCAGAACTCAGTAAGGGTCTGACATGGGTATGGTAGAAGTTTTGCTGATTTGGGATATCTGCCACTTTCCAGACATTCAAGCTTTGCTCAGCTTCTACACGCTCACCCCAGTTTCGTGCCAAGTGGTCAATAAACCAGTAGGAATAGCAATTTTCGACTTCTTCATCGAGTTTCTTCAGGATATCGACATGAGCGCGTTGAGAAGCAGCACTGTAGTGGCGATAGGCCATATCAAAGCGATACAACTCCTGCTCGTAGGCTTTATACAATGCTTCGCTGGAGTCGAAATAGAACCCGGAATCAAACTGCTGTCGCAGGCTGAACAGCTCAATCGCTGCCTGCAACGCTGTATAGACGGTACGGTATTTACGGCGAGTTGCATCGTCCTTATGTTTGGAAGCCCAATAGCCATCCAAACGGGTAGAAATAATCGTTCTGAAATGTTCCAGTTCAGCTTTGGTTGCTGCAGGGATCTGGCTGGCCAGATCGACAATGATCTTTTGTTCAATCACTTCAAAGGTCATGACATCGAGCAGCTGCTCCAGATCAAAAGCCCCGACCTTTTCTTGGATCCGCAGTGCATTGGCCACGGTCTGGGAGAGTGTACGAAGGTTGGGTAGTATTTGGAACTGTCTCTCCAGCGCGACAAGAAGGCTCTACGCAGCTCTGCTCTGACGATCACGCGCTGCAACTCTAGCTTACGGGTACTTTTTAAGTAACCGGCTTCTGCCAGCATGCGAAACACCACCTGCCCCATTTTTTTCTTGCTGGACTCTTTCCAATCACAGATATCCGGATCGCGTTGTGAGCGTTCATCCAAAAAATCTGACCAGATATAACTGTCCAAGTGTTGCGCCTGGGAGATATAGCCATCCCTCATCACCGTTTCCATAAACTCAAGCAGCAACAGGTTGCGTTCCAGTGCGCCACAAAAAGCCACCTGGGTCGCCAGCTCATCATCCCCATCACGCAAAGCTTTCCAGAAATCAGGCTCTAAGCGCTCAAGACGCTTACGAATGGCAGTGGCGTTACGTTGGGCTGAAGCAGGCGTTCTTTTTTGCAGAATATTGTCAATCTGAATTGCCTGATGCTATTGTTCTGGAGTCGCTTCTCGTAATAACAGATCCGCGATCAGCCGGCTTTCACGCACCATCAGGGAGCCACCAATCAGGTCACTGTCATAATGAAATTGTTCTAACATGGCCAATCTCCTATGAGGCCTGATCAAACAGGTAAGACGACAGCTTTTCGATATCTGAGCGTTGTAGTACCAAGGGATATTTCAAGGCATCATCCGCCTCAGCCAGCGTGATCGCGGCCTGATATCGCTGCAAAGTATAGTGAGCCAGGGCTTTTTTCACCGGAATCTGTAATCTGCCATCAGGCATGCCGAAGTCTTTTTCGACCAGCGCTTGTTGTGATGAGTTCAATTTTGGATTAGGGATCAGCGTCAGTACAATTTCTTCATGCCATTGCTGATCCTGAGCAGGGTCTACTGACTCAATCGCCACCACAACAGGTGTGCGATCAATTCTGGAGAGTAAAAAGTCCTTAAACTGCTTGCTCTGATGGCAATAGGCACGGACATGCCAGCGAAAACCGGTATACACCAGGGTGTGTGGGGAAATGATGCGTTCATGCCACTGCGGATTCTGCATCGAGGCATAAATCATTTTTAAAGTACTTTGGTTTCGGCAGGCACGCAAAACTTCCCGAATCACTTCAGGACGTACACTGCGATCAGGTAATTGAACTGCTGCAAGATTCGGTTCTGGTGTCGCAATCAGGGTATGCGATTCACTAACCAAACCTGACAGCATATTGAGATATTCATTGATATGTACGGTAGTCAGCACCGGTTGAAACGTGGCTTTAGGCACATAGCCTTTTACGGAGGGATCATGGACCAAGGCATCTGGGTTATACAGCGTATTGTAACGCTTGATATCCGCAGAAGCCTGCTGTCGACTAAGCCCAAACCAGCTCATCAAACGATTGGTAACCAAACGACCTTCCCAGTAAGCAAGCAGCTCGATCGCCCGCATTCGAAGAAGCACTTCATGCTTATCTGTCGTCATATACCAATCAGTCAATAAATAAGATTTCTAAGATTACCCCATGGCAAATGTACAGTAAACATTTTTTACGGTATTTAAAGGTGGTATTGCAATCACCAGATAAAAAATATACTAATATCGTGATGATAGCCGTCAAAGTACGATCTCTAGCAGATCATGGATCCTGGTATAGCGCGTGAATTGAGCTAAGTTTTAGAATGAGAGCAATATGGGTTTTAGATTTCGTAAAAGTATTAAATTATTCCCGGGTTTTAAAATTAATCTGACCCATAAAGGCATCAGCAGTGCCAGCATTGGCAAACCTGGTGCTTCTCTAAATATTGGAAAAAAAGGTACGCGAACCAGTGTCGGTATTCCAGGTACGGGACTATCTTACTCTAAACACCAGCCTTACTCTAAAAAGACCCGTGTTCCACAACCGACATCGCTAGAACACACGGAATATAATCCTCAGAATTTAGAACAACCGAAGACAAAGATCTGGCCTTGGATTATTTTTGGAATATTGTGTTTTATGGTGGGTGCCGTCATTTTTTAGCAAGAATAGCATTGTATTTTAATCAAAAAAAATGCCCACACGGATGAATGGGCAAACTAAGGAATTAATATCCTTCAGAAACTCCAGCGCAATTCTCGCTACTTTCAGTAAGCGACTGTAGCTCAATCATGATGATCTGACTCAATCGAGTCGAGGTAAATCAATCCATCACAAATGGAGTAGAAATTATGCTTGATCACATTCTTGGTTAATGCTGAAAAGTCTTTGGGTTTTGATCAATAAATAGAAGTGCCGATGACTACCCTCAACTTTACTTATTTTCAGATAGCAACCAATCGAGAGCACTCATTTTTACAATACCATTATAATTTGCTTCAGTCCCTATCGTGTCTAAGGTAAGTAAATATTTGGGATACGAATCAGAAATTTTCTGTAATGGACGTAACTCTCGGCTGAGTGTCTCCTCATTGAGCGTTTCTAATGCCACCTGATAATAAGTTAAATTCTGTAAAGTATCGACAGCAACAAAATCAATTTCATATTCATCAACCCGCCCTACATAGACCGTATAACCTCGTCTGACAAGCTCAAGATAAATCACATTTTCTAAGATATGACCTTGATCAGCATTAGCATCAGGCAACATAATCCGGCGCAATCCGACATCAACTAAATAGTATTTTTCAGAGGATTGTAATAACTCACGCCCGCGTACTTTAAATTGTGCGGCACTATAAAATAACAAACTGTCCTGTAAGCCCTGAATATAGCGTTTTACTGTTTCAAATGAAATCTTAACCCCACTTGAAACAAAGGTATTTTTAATTTTATTGATGGAAATAGGTGAGCCTGTCACGCTTGCCAAATATCTTGCGACACGCTCGAGAGAGTTAATATCGGCAGTATTCAAACGGGGAATAACGTCTTTAAACATTACACTGGCATAGACCGCTTGCAAGTAATCATAAGTTTCCTGCTGGCTAGTCATGGCAAGCGTATAAGGGAAACTACTGCGCGTATACATGGCATACAAATCACGATTGGATAATTGTTGGATGATCGGATTATTTTCAATATGCCACTGTTTAAATTCTTGGAATGACAGAGGTAGAACGTGTTGCTCGATATAGCGTCCTGTAAGTAAAGTCGCAAGTTCTCCACTTAGAAAGAATGCATTTGAGCCTGTAATGTATAAATCGATATAATCCCGAACATATAAGGAGTCGACTACTTTCTCAAAATTTGTAACATGTTGTATTTCATCTAAAAAAACGTAGTTTTTTTTACTTTTATCAACTTTGGACAATACATAATCATGTAGTTTACGGTAATCGGTGAGTTCTTCAAATTCCATAAATTCGAAGTTGATGGCAATGATGTTTTCGGCTTGTACACCCTGTGCTTTTAGGTCTTGTTGAAACATCGCCAATAAGGTGGATTTTCCAGAGCGACGCACACCTGAAAGTACTTTAATGACATCACGGTCTTGCCATGTATTCAGAAATTTTAAGTAGCCATCACGTCGAATATTAGCGCTTCTCATTATTTACACTTAGAATCTAAAGTTTTAATAAATTCTATCAAATTTTAGAACGTATATGTAAATATATTTAATTTTAGAAAAAGTTTAAAGGTTAAGTGAAACATTCAAAGCTGCTGTAGAAGCATGTAAACAGCAGATCTGATCAAAATCCAAATTCTGTCTTTTTGATTATTTTCCATCTCATGTTATGTCATTGATGCTGCGACTTAACTGCTATATAAATTAAGTGAAAAGTAAATGGAACTAAGATGTTAACTAGAGTGGAACTCATTTTTATTGTGCTAATGGTATCAGCCTTATTGCGTATGAATTGCTAAAAGGTTTATTTTAAAGTCACTTATACATGTTTTTGATCAAAAAAAAATGCCCATAGGGGGAATCTATAGGCAAAACTAAGGACCTTGACGGTCATTCAGAAACTACAGCTAGTTTCTGGTTGTGATTCTAAAGTGAATTAAAAACAACCACATTGGCTGAATATATCAAAAGTTAAATCATTGATAAATTTTATAAAATTAATTTACCCCCTCTGCTGCTCAATACAGTAATTCACCAAACAAATCCGCTCTAATCTCTTCCAGGCTCAAATCTGATTTCATCCTATTACAGATGGGATGAACAAGCAGGCCATTCTCTAGAACGCCTTGCCCACCTACGGCTTTGGCAATCCGATGATCCGATTCAGTAGAATCAAGATAGATCAATCCATCACAAATGAGGCAAAAGTTATGATTACCCACCAGAAAATTGTGCTTAAGCAGACTCTTGGTTAATGCCGAAAAGGCCTTTGGCTTTGACCGAGAAATTGGACTAATCGACTCCACATATCCCACCACATTCTTGACTACTGCATCATCATAACCACCCAAAAACCTTTCGACATAGAACTCGTTAAAGTTTATGTACTTGAAGGCCTTAGACATGGACAGAATAAAGGTATTCAGGCATTTCTCATCATCAAAATCAACATCCATTTCCAAGCTTAAGCAAATAAAGGCTTTATAGACAATTTGTAGCCGATCATAGCCCTTAATACCACTGCCGAACTTGCCGACCGTTTCGGTGGTCACCACGGGGAAATTGGCGATCAAGAACTCAATACTACGGCGTACCCGGGTGAAGTCCTTGAAACTAATCTTTCGATGATGAATCTGCATGCGGCTTTCATGAATTTCATACACAATTGAAAACCATGCAAGAAAAGAAGTAATCTGAAAACGCTGATCCTTATAAAAATATAAGTATGGATGTAAGCCCAAACTCGGAACCCCAGCATTTTTTACAGGCGTCGCTATTCTGCAAAGAATGGTCAACAGATGCGACATTAGGTTTTCAACGCGCTCCCCCTGATTCAGACTCATAATATTATGAATCTGATCACCCGCAATGATATTCATCAGCTCATTGACCAAGCCAATTTTTTTGCCATGACTCATTTCATTGTCTAATAAAATGGTCGAAAAAAGTAGCTGGTGGATCCTCTCCCCTAACTCAATCAACTCATTTAAACGTGTATATTGGAGCTCTTCTAGGTTAGATTTATTGTCATTGATATAACAACAGGCATAGATCGCATAATACGCGTCACTACCGCGATTTCTTAGGTGATATTCCTCATATTTATCTAAACGTTTAGTATCTGAGTTAATCGATTGAAATACCCGTCGCGCATCTTCCGGAGTCCCCAGTACCTGCCTGAAACTGATTTTAATATCTTCTAACTTCGACTTTTTTTCTGCAAATTCAGCATCAGTGCAAATTCTTTGAAAATCAGCGAGATCTCCTAAATAATTGCGGAGGTAACGAATATCTTGTTTTTGTGGATCATTGAAATTAGGTGCTTGAGTGACTTGCTCATCCGCAAAATATCTATTGATCCACGCATAGATACAGGAAAGACGATGTGCCCCATCAATAATGTAAATATTGCCGTGTATATCTTTCCAATACAAAATGCATAAATTGATGTTTTGATCTTCTGTGCAATCTTCAATAAAGTTTGCAATTTCTTGCACGCTCCAACATTCCGTAGAACGCTGGTTATCCGCCTTAAATAAACATTTGATGATTGGATGCTTTTCAAAATCAGTCAGTGCCACTTCAAAATTGTCACGCTGCATTGAAGGTGACATTTCTTCTGGCAACATGACTTTACGCTGAATAATATTGGTCAATAGTCGTGTAGAACCCATTTCTTATTTTCTCCAGGCAACACTTTCCTACTTTCGCACAAGTACGAAATTTGAAAATGTATATAGTTCGATTTGGTTAAAGCTGTGAATTAAATGACCGTCAATATCCAGTCAGCGCTAACAAAAGAGACCTAAGAGAAATGGGGGGATTAGATAATAAAATCTTCATGTTTAGTACCTGTAGTTTAGAGTTGACTATCTACAACCATCTTTTCCACGAGATGGAGGTAGACCAAACAGGGGTGGAAATACCGCACTACAGAAGACGGCCAGTCATAGACTGCCCTGCCTGGCCTACCATAATGGCAAGCTAAGCATAATAAGCACAAAAAAAACCGCTTAAAGCGGTTTTAATGCTTCTGTAGTAATTTTCAGGTTTCCACGCCTGATTACAGATTTTGCTGTAATGTAATTATCATATTTGTATCTTTTACTTTGGTCAAACCAAATTAGACTTTTTTTACTCATTAATTCTATGAAAGGACCTCAATAAATTAAAATATTGAGGATTATTAAAACAAAAAATCAAATTCGCGGATTCCCAGGCCTTTGCTTTGTCAAAATCTGATTTGCCAAGCAAAGGCCTGGGCCACTTTTGAACCACTTATTAAGCTTAGGCTATTTTTAGAATATTTATGATTAGCAGTTTTAACTACAGGCTAGAATAAGGAATTTTCATTTATGAGCATTAACTCATCAAAACAGATTAATTCAACTTAAATACAGTTTCTATCTTCAGCAATGTATAAAATTGATTAAAAATTATCAACATAA
>NZ_JAUZUU010000032.1:0-13410 GCF_031844225.1 Acinetobacter sp. RRD8 | reverse complement strand
GTAGTTCGGAAATTCTGTAATCGAGCCATGGCTTTGTAATAGGGTGGCCAGTGACATCACATATTTGTAGGCATTCAAGGCAGTTTCAGCTCGTAGTCCGCTCAGCATATTTTGTGCATCGATGACCTGTGTGGCGGTGCCCATATCTTCTTTAAAAGACAATTCTTGGATGCGTAAATTTTCCTGTGCGGCTTTCAAGTTTTGTGCCAGAAGTGCATCACTTTGCTGTGCACTGAGTGCTTCGCTATAAGATTTATAAATCAGATTTTCAATTTCTTGCTGGGTGCGTGCAGTGAGTAATTCTGTAGCAGAGCGTTTGAGTTCGGCAGCCTGAATATTCTTGTTTTTATCGATCCCGGAAAACAGGTTATAGCGTGCGGCAACTCCGACAATCCAGTTTTCATTTTGATCCAGACTATATTCGCCAAAAGCAAAAACATTCGGTTTTTTTGCCGCTTGCTGGGCTTTCACATTGGCTTGAGCCAATTGGGTATGCATGAATTAGCTCTACATGCTTTACATGTGGCACTGATGAAAGGCCAAGGTACACAATATTTATGGATTGATTCAACAACTCTGCCAATTTGTAAAAATCAACGTATTTAGCGTCATAAATCATTAATCCAAATTGCATCACATGGTAGAAGCTCAATGGGCTGGTTTTATGGCTGTAAATTACGTATTGCGATGAATCAATTTGGTGAAATTGCCTGTTCTGCTTTATCGAATGGACATGTTGCTAATATAAAAATGGTTGAGCAATTGGTTGCTGGTATAGAAGCAAAACTTTACGGGGATCGAGGTTACATCAGCCAAGAATTAAAAATTAGATTGAAAGATCAAGGTATTGATTTAATTACTTATCATCGGAAGAATATGCAGGCTATTCAACTCTGTGCATCAGATAAATATCACTTAAGACAACGCAATAAAATAGAAATATTATTCGGCTTATTGAAGGGGCAATACAATTTAGTGACGAGTAAAGCACGTAGACTTCATGGATTTCTGCGTGGAATTTACGCCTCACTATGTGGATATCAACTCACTCATCAAAATAAGCCAACAATTCAAATTAAGGACTCATCGGCTTAAGCAGGATTCGGGTTAAATAAGCTTTCAAAAATAGCTTGACACACTAAAGCTATTTTAAGCAGGCAATGAATATGAAAGAAAACGCTAAAGAAAAATAAAAAAAACAGCGTATGATTTACTCAATGGAATTTTAGATGATGCAGACAAGATGATCCGTAATGATTGGTCACGTGCCGAAATACAAGAAATTTATGACTTGCCTTTAATGGATTTACTGTTTCAGGCACAGCAAATTCATCGCCAAAACTTTGAACCGAATACTGTTCAGGTCAGTACTCTGCTTTCAATTAAAACGGGCCGTTGTCCGGAAGATTGTAAATACTGTTCGCAATCTGCACATTACGATACTGATCTGGAAATTGAAAAACGCGTAGAAGTACAAAAGGCGATTGCTGAAGCCAAACAGGCCAAAGCTTCCGGTTCGACCCGTTTTTGCATGGGCGCAGCATGGCGTAACCCGCATGAACGCGATATGCCGTATGTGCTGGAATTGGTGCAGGAAGTCAAGAAACTGGGCATGGAAACCTGTATGACCCTAGGGATGCTGAATGCCTCACAGGCGGAACGTCTGAAAGATGCAGGGCTAGATTATTACAACCACAACCTTGATACCTCACGTGAATATTATGCCAATGTCATCAGTACACGTAGCTTTGATGACCGCTTAAATACGCTTGATCATGTGCGTAATGCCGGAATTAATGTCTGTAGTGGCGGTATTGTCGGCTTGGGCGAAGGCGTACAAGACCGAGTCGGTTTGTTATTTGAACTAGCGACTATGCCGATTCACCCGGGTTCGGTGCCCATAAATATGCTGGTTCCTATTGAAGGCACACCACTGGCCGATGTTGAAAAACTGGATGTGATTGACTGGATTCGTACTATTGCGGTAGCACGGATTATTATGCCGAAGAGTTATATCCGCTTGTCGGCAGGTCGTGAATCTCTCTCTGACTCTGATCAGGCACTGGCATTTATGGCTGGAGCTAACTCATTATTTTCAGGTGATAAATTGCTTACTGCCCCGAACAGTGGTGAAGGTAAAGACAAAGTCTTGTTTGCTAAATTAGGCTTAAAAGCTGAAGCTGCCAAGAAAACAGCTAAAGAATTGGCTGTAGATGCGATGCAACCTGCTTAATTAATCGTGTAACAAACAGGGATCATTTCAACTTGAATTGGTCCCTTTTTATTGGAGCAGACAAAATGAAGATACTGATGATTACGGGTTGGGGGCTAGGAACAGCGGTCTTAACCCCGTTTGTAGAACAGTTACGGCAGCAGCATCAAGTTGAAGTATGGGATATTTTTGATCCTAACGTGGAAAGTATTTTGGCCGAAAAAGTCAGGCAGGCGAGTTCTATTGATGTCTTGATGGGATGGTCTTTGGGTGGACAGTTGGCACTTTTGCTGGCTAATGAAATCCAGCAACAACTGAAAATTGCCAAGCCAGTGATTTGCTGTATGTCAAATCCCTGTTTCGTGGCCAACGAAGCATGGCCACAGGCAATGCCAGTTGAACAATATACACAATTTAAATCCTCCATACTGGCTGATCCAAAACGCGGGATGCAGCGCTTCTGTACCTTGGTCACTTTAGCTGGCGCAGCAGCGCGTGAACGTGCAAAATTATTGCACCAACAGTTAAATAGTATTGATTTAAACTATCAGGTTAAGCATCTTTATCTATTGCAGCAATTAAATCTAGTGGATATCTTAAAAAATCATTCAGTCAAGATGCTATTTATATTTTCCGAGAATGATATGTTGGTTCCTTACAAAGTTAGTCAAGAATCTGTGTTTTTAACAACCCAAAATCTGAATTTGGTAAAAATACAGGGCACGCACGATGCCATCCTTTTTGATACCAAGTTACTTGTTGAGCCAATTTTAAAATTTTTAGCCGATCTGGCTTAAGCAAAAAGAGATTGGTAGCTCTTGACGTTTCATTTTCAGATTTAACGCGCTAAGATCAGTTTTAGTTTTAATAATTGGGGTAAATTCTGTGCAGGACGCTTTTGATCAACAGCATATTTGGCATCCTTATACCTCCATGACACAACCCTTGCCATGTTACAAAGTTAAAGCTGCACATGGTGCAGTCATTGAACTTGAAGATGGTACCGAGCTGATTGATGGCATGTCGTCCTGGTGGTGCACAATTCACGGTTATAATCATTCTGAACTCAATCAGGCCGTAACAAAACAATTAGAGTCAATGTCACATATCATGTTTGGTGGTTTGACTCATCAGCCTGCGATTGATGTGTCTAAACTGCTACTCGAGATCACGGCGCCTGAACTGGATAAAATTTTCTTTGCCGATTCCGGCTCGGTCGCGGTTGAGGTGGCGTTGAAAATGGCTGTGCAATATTGGAATGCACGTCAGCAACCACAAAAAACTAACTTTGTTACCACACGCTCTGGCTATCATGGCGACACCTGGAATGCCATGTCGGTTTGTGATCCTGTAACTGGTATGCATCAAATTTTTGGTTCGAGTTTGCCGAACCGTTTATTTGTTCCGGCACCTCAAAGCCGTTTTGATGGGGCATGGCAACCCGAAGATATACATCCACTTGAGCGCCTGCTGGTACAGCAGCATCAACAGATTGCTGCCATGATCATTGAGCCGATTGTGCAAGGTGCAGGCGGGATGCGTTTCTATCATCCAGAATATTTAAAGCAAGCTAAGTTGTTGTGTGAAAAGTACGATGTACTGCTGATTTTAGATGAAATTGCCACCGGTTTTGGCCGCACTGGAAAACTATTTGCTTATGAACACGCTCAGGTCACACCAGACATTATGTGTATCGGTAAGGCATTGACTGGTGGTTATATGACCTTGTCAGCGACCTTAACCACTCGCCATGTAGCAGAGACGATTTCAAGTGGTGAAGCGGGTGTGTTCATGCATGGCCCAACTTTTATGGCTAATCCGTTGGCCTGTGCGGTCGCATTAAAAAGTACCCAGCTGTTACTGGCTCAAGACTGGCAGACGCGTATTCAACAGATTGAAAGTACACTAGAACAATATTTACTGGATTTAAAATCCTTGGCACAAGTCAAAGATGTGCGTGTCCTCGGCGCAATTGGCGTGGTTGAGCTACATCAAACTATTGATTTGGCTCGTTTTCAGGCTGAATGTGTATGCCGTGGCGTCTGGATTCGTCCTTTTGGCCGTCTGGTCTATGTCATGCCGCCATATGTAATTTCAACACAGCAACTTGAAACTTTATTAAAGCATATGCGGGAGATGATTCAGCAGATAGAGGCAGTAGCATGAACCATCTTGAGCATTTCCAGCAGCAGCTAGATGACTTGAAACAGCAAGGGCAATATCGCCAGTTTAAGTCCAATATTTCTAGCCAGCCAAGATTGCAACTCAATGGCCAAGAGATGCTGAATCTGGCATCCAATGACTATTTAGGTCTGGCATCCAACTTAACGCTACGTGAAGAATTTTTTGACCTCACGCCGATGTCTGAGCGATATATGAGTTCAAGCTCTTCACGTTTACTGACAGGAAACTTTCCCAATTTTGAACAACTTGAAGCACAGATGTCACAGGCTTTTGGACGTTCAGTACTGCTGTTTAATAGTGGTTATCACATGAATATCGGGATTCTTCCTGCGCTCAGTAATGCTAAAACCATGATCATTGCTGACAAACTAGTACATGCCAGTATTATCGACGGGATTCGTTTATCTAAAGCTGGCTATGTGCGTTACCGCCATAATGACCTGCAGCATTTGACTCAGTTTTTAGAAAAATATCAGTCAGATGAATCTATCCAGCGCATCATTGTGGTAACTGAATCAATTTTCAGTATGGATGGGGATGAAACAGATTTAGCTGCTTTGGTGGCATTAAAACAGCAGTTTGCAAAAGTCATGCTCTATGTCGATGAGGCACATGCAATTGGTGTGCGCGGTGAACGTGGATTGGGCTGCGCAGAACAGTATCAAGTATTGGATCAGATTGATTTCCTGGTCGGTACCTTTGGCAAGGCTTTGGCTTCAGTTGGTGGTTATCTGGTCTGTGCGCCAGTGATTCGTGACTATCTGATTAATAGCATGCGACCTTTAATTTTTAGTACCGCCCAGCCGCCACTATGTATGGCCTGGACTAGATTTATTTTTCAGAAGGTACAGCAGCTTCAGGCGGGACGAGTACATTTGGCAGCATTGGCTGTACGCTGTCAGCAGGGCATTCAAGACTTGGGATATCACTGTCCGTCAACCTCGCAAATTGTGCCGGTACTGATTGGTGAGGCAAAACGCACCATTCAGGCGGCTGAAATTATGCAACAGCAGGGATTTTATGTGCTACCAGTACGTCCGCCAACGGTTCCTGCCAACACCTCCAGACTCAGAATCTGCCTGAATCAGAACATTTCTGCGGATGAGCTGGACGCATGTCTGCAGGTGCTGAGGAATTTGCCGCGATGAACAGCAAACAGATTGCCCAGCGTTTTGCTCAGGCAAATCTCAGTTATGAGCAGCATGCGCTGGTACAAAGTGCCGTAGCGGCAGAGTTGATGCAGTTCATGCAGCAGCATGTAGCACAACCACATTTGCAACGGGTATTGGAAATTGGCTGCGGTTCAGGGTTTTTTACCCGGCTTTTTATGCAGTATTACAGCTTTGATCATTTATTTTTAAATGATCTATATGCCGAAGTGAAGCAGCATTTCCCGGAAGCTGATCGGCTTTTGTGGGGGATTGGTAATATTGAAACCTTTCCACTGCCGCAGTCTCTGGACATGGTGCTGTCGTGTTCTGCATTGCAATGGATCTCGGATTTAAAAGCATTGTTGCTCAACATTGCGCAGGCCTTAAATCCCTCTGGGCATCTGTGTTTTGCCAGTTATACGGACAATAATTTAAAGGAAATTAAGGCACTGACCGGACAAGGCTTGGATTATCTGCCTTTAGCGGAGGTCTGTGAACTGCTTGAATCCTTAGGCTTTGACATTCTGCTGCAGACAGAAGAACAGATGACCTTGCATTTTGAGCATCCGAAACAGGTGTTACAGCATATCAAAGCCACTGGTGTACAGGCGACGGCACAGGGGTTTCGGTGGACAAAATCGTCCTTACAGGATTTTTATACCGGCTATCGACAATTCCAAGACCCTGAAAGCAAACAGTATGCACTGACCTATCATCCGGTTTATGTCATTGCACGGAAGACAGCATGAGCGCACAGATTTATTTTGTCAGCGGCATTGATACCGCAATTGGTAAAACCTTTACTACTGGTTTTCTGGCCAAAAATTGGAATGAGCAGGGCATTCGTACCATAACCCAAAAGCTGATCCAGACCGGAAATGTCGATATATCAGAAGATATCGAACAGCATCGTGCAATTATGGGTTGTGGATTGTTACCGGAAGACCAGCAAAAACTGACCATGCCGGAAATTTTTACGTATCCGGCTTCACCGCATCTTGCTGCGCGGCTGGATGGGCGAGCCATTAACTTTGAACAGATTCATCAGGCTACCGAACAGCTGGCTGTGGCCTACGACTGTATTTTGCTGGAAGGTGCCGGTGGTCTGATGGTGCCCTTAACCGAAGAGTTCCTGACTATTGATTATATTCAGACACATAATTATCCGGTGATTCTCGTCACTTCAGGGCGTTTAGGCAGTATTAATCATACCTTGCTGAGTCTTGAGTTGTTAAAACTCCGCGGGGTTCAATTATATGCCATTGCTTTTAATCATGCAGATAACTCCAAAGATCCCTTGATCGCTGAAGATACCATTGCTTATTTAAAACAGTATTTGCAGCGTGATTTTGCTGATACGACATGGGTTGATATTCCAGCTTTAAATTTAGCCCCGTCTATCCATGAGTAAGTGATCAGCTTACAGGGGGGCTGATGTGAATGCTTAAATATTGAGGTTGCGCCACTGTAAATTGAATCTGATAGCCATATTTGTTTAACACCATTTTCATCAAATATAAGTCTAGCCCATGCCCATTTTGCTAGGGAGATTTATGCCAGAAACGCTGTCCCAAGTATGCATATCTTCAACCTTTGATTATCATTATGAATGATCAGCACACATGCAGCATAGCAATTGAAATAGTATTTGCCTGTGCCTGCAATAGAGCATTCTTAAGTAGGTTTTTAAAGACGGTATATAGTTCAAAATCGGGTAGGGCAATTCGGATCAGGCTCGGTCAGTCAATTGTTAAACTGGGTTCAATTTCCGGATAAAGCGACTGTAAATCGGCAATCACCTGAGTCAGGAGCCGTGCAATTTCAATACTGTACTAGATATCGCTCAGTACTTGATCGGTAGAGGAAAGTGCTAGAAGCTGTTCCAGTAGCTGGGTACATCGGCGGATACCAATGTGTACCTGCTGCAAGCTTTGTTGCAATTTGGGCGAGCTTGCCTGTTGTTCTGCCATCAGTTGTGCAAGCTGGATATGAGTTTTGATCGCGGTTAAAGGACTACGCAATTCATGGGCGGCGTATGAACTAAATACTTTTTCATTTTCCGGATTTTGATGCAGTTTATGTATTAAGTGCTTAGAGTTTTGGGCAAAGGACTGTACCTTGGAAGGCATTACTTTGGCATCTAAGGTTTTTAAATAGTGAGTAGCATCATTCACTGATAAATTTGGCTGACTTAAAAGGTTGAAACTTCATCTAAGGCTTTAAGCTCTCGACGAATAATCAAAACGATTAAGTCTATACATAGCAATAAAGACAAAATTATTGGTATTAATACCGATTATAAAATCTTTTTGAGCAATTATCCACGTAGGAACATCCGCTCTGCTACCACCACTTGAATATCCTCACGACGTAACACATAACTGAGCCTCACCTTGTTGCTTTGTACTAAAGCCAACTACTTGGTGGCTTAAATCTTTCGGTGCACCTCGGGTTTTTGCTACCACATGCTGAACGACACTGACGTCAGAGCCAAATAAAGACACTTTATAGGCAATCAACTGCTCTTGATTGGTGGAATGAAGTTGTTGGGCTAGTACATTTTCATCCAAGTTTTGCATCGGCAGTTGTTGAGTCAATCGAGCGACCATTGGATGGCTGAATCAAACCAAATTGATATATTTCCTTGACTGAGCAAGGCTTTATTGTAGGTAGATCAACTGGTTGTACGATAGATCTTGGGTGCAGACCTCTTCATTTAGAAATTATATTCCCCAAGAAGCTTTCAGTGGTAGGTTTGTGCAACAAAGCCTCTTGCAAATAAAGGCTATCAAGGGATTTATACATTGTATCCAAATAGTTTATGGCCATTAAAAGCAAAAAAGCACTAAAAACCAGATCTCGAGCTAAAACTTTATAACCAAGAAATCAATAAAAGAAGAATTGGGATTGAACAGGTATTTGGAACTTTGAAAACCTTCAAAATCCTTGCCGAGCGATATCGCAACCCTGGCAAAAGACTAGGATTAAGATTTAATTTAATTGTGGGAATCCATAATTTTGAGCTGAGTAAAAAGTGAATTATGAAAGAAATCTAATATATAAAATTTTAAGAGATTATAAAAATTGGTCATACCAAAAAATAAATTAAATCTTTTATATTGTGTTTTTGGGCTAATATTACTAATATCGCCAATACAAAATGCACATTTTATCTCTTAAACACTAAATTGGTCATACCAATTTAGTGTTTAAGTACAATAAACTGTTCAATCTAGTAGTTAAGCATTTCATGGAGTAGACAATGCTTCAACAGTGGCAACAAATTTATGATCCTATAGGCAATATCTGGATTTCGAGTGCTATTGCGCTAGTTCCAATTATTTTCTTTTTTTTAGCGTTAGCTATTTTTCGCATGAAGGGTAGTGTAGCCGCTACAATTACCGTTTTTTTAGCCTTTCTGGTCTCATTATTTTTATACAAAATGCCAATTGGAATGGCATTAGCATCAATGGTCTATGGATTCTTCTACGGCCTGTGGCCAATTGCATGGATTATTATCGGTGCAGTTTTTATATATAAGATTTCAGTAAAAACAGGACAGTTTGATGTTATTCGTTCGTCTATTCTGTCAATTACAGAAGATCAACGTCTGCAAATGCTATTAGTTGGGTTTGCTTTTGGTACGTTTTTAGAAGGTGCGGCAGGTTTTGGTGCGCCCGTCGCAATTACTGCGGCACTGTTGGTGGGACTCGGCTTTAAGCCTTTATATGCGGCTGGGCTATGCCTGATAGTTAATACTGCACCTGTTGCTTTTGGTGCAATGGGAATTCCGATCATTGTCGCTGGGCAGGTTTCAGGTGTTGACACCATGGAAATCAGTCAAATGGTTGGTCGTCAGTTACCCTTTATGGTGCCAATTGTATTGATCTGGATCATGGCAATCATGGATGGTTGGCGTGGGGTTAAAGAAACTTGGCCTGCTATTTTAGTTGCCAGCTTATCTTTTTCTTTAGCGCAATATCTAACATCAAATTTTGTTGGGCCTGAGTTACCCGATATCACTGCTGCAATTGCATCATTAATCAGTTTAACTATCTTGCTTAAGTGTTGGAAACCAAAACATATTTTTCTTTTTGAGGACAAAAATATACAGGTAGATGAAACTATTATCAAGCAAGCTCGTAAACAATATAGTGTGGCACAGATAGCCAAAGCCTGGTCTCCATTTCTGATACTTACAGCAATGGTGACGATCTGGAGCATCAAACCTTTTAAAGATTTATTTGTTAAGGACGGCCCATTAAGTGATTTAGTAGTTTCAATTAAAGTGCCGTATTTGCATCAATTGATTCAAAAGCTACCACCTGTCGTGCCTGAAATTAAAGATTATGATGCGATTTATAAGTTTGATTGGTTATCAGCAACGGGTACGGCGATTATATTGGCGGCATTGATCACGATTATTTATTTAAACATGAAACCTAAAGAGGCAGTTTCGACATTCTTTGAAACCGTGAATGAACTAAAAACCCCAATTTATTCGATTGGTATGGTACTGGCTTTTGCGTTCATTGCAAACTATTCAGGTCTGTCAGCGACGCTTGCTTTAGCACTGGCACATACGGGTCAGGCTTTCACCTTCTTCTCACCATTCTTGGGTTGGGTTGGAGTGTTTCTTACAGGTTCAGATACTTCAGCTAACGCATTGTTTTCAGCGTTACAAGCAACTACAGCACAGCAAATCGGTGTGCCTGAAGTCTTGTTAGTTGCTGCCAATACCAGTGGTGGAGTAACAGGTAAGATGATTTCCCCTCAATCAATCGCGATTGCTTGTGCAGCAGTGGGTTTAGTTGGTAAAGAATCTGATTTATTTAGATTTACAGTAAAACACAGCATTATCTTTACGGTGATGATTGGTATTATTGTGACCTTACAAGCTTATGTTTTCCCGTGGATGATTCCGTAAACGGGTCAAGGAAAAAAATGAAAGTCTCCGACAAAGTGGTACAGCGTTTACGCCTATTGATTGAAAAAAATAATGTGCAAGTCGGAGAGCGATTGCCTGCTGAACGCCAACTCTGTGAACAGTTAGGTGTGTCTCGTAGCTCTTTACGTGAGGCGATTCAACAACTGATTACCGCAGGGATTATTCAGAGCAAAGCGGGTGCAGGCACCTATTTAAAGCAGTTGCCTGCACATTGGTCACAGTATCAAATCGTTGAGCCATTATCCGGTTTGATGGATCAGGATCCTGAATATCGTTTTGATGTACAAGAAGCTCGTATGGTGCTTGAAGGTGGTACAGCATGGTATGCCGCACAACGTGCCACACCCAGTGATTTGATCAATATTCGTCAATGTTTTGAGCAGATTAGCCATTTTCAGGCTTTAGGTGATGATGCCCACGCAGCAATAGCGGATGCGAATTTTCATCTGGCGATTGCAGAAGCATCCCACAATCTAGTGCTGATCCAAATGATGCGTAGTTTGTTTGATTTATTGCAAGACAACGTGATGTTAGGGCGACGTAAAGTTTACACCACACCACAACATTTTGAACAATTGCATGACCAGCATTTTGAGGTGATGGACGCAATTGAACGTCAAGACTCAGAGACTGCACGTAAGGCAGCTTGTGGGCATATTGAATTTGTTGTTCAACGCGTACGTATGATCGATGAAGAAGAAGCTCGTCGTCAACGTTCGAGTCGATTAAATAGGACATAAGTTATGATTATTTCTTCTGCAAATGACTATCGTGAAGCTGCGAAACGTCGTTTACCGCCATTTTTATTTGAATACATCGATGGTGGTGCCTATGCGGAATATACTTTAAAGCGTAATGTAGACGATTTATCAAAAATCGCTTTACGTCAACGTGTGTTAAATGACATGTCTGAGCTGAGCTTAGAAACGCAATTGTTTGGTGAGAGTTTGGCGTTGCCAGTGGCATTGTCACCTGTAGGTCTAACGGGTATGTATGCGCGTCGTGGTGAAGTTCAAGCCGCGGTTGCCGCAGATAAAAAGGGCATTCCATTTACCTTATCAACAGTTTCAGTTTGTCCAATTGAAGAAGTGGCACCTGCGATTCAACGTCCGATGTGGTTTCAACTGTATGTACTACGTGACCGTGGTTTTATGAAAAATGCCTTGGAACGTGCTAAAGCCGCAGGCTGTTCTACCTTAGTATTCACAGTCGATATGCCTGTTCCAGGTGCGCGTTATCGTGATGCACATTCAGGAATGAGTGGTAAAAATGCTGCAATACGTCGTTATATGCAATCGTGTATGCACCCACACTGGGCTTGGAATGTCGGTTTATTGGGTCGTCCGCATGATTTGGGTAACATTTCGAAATATTTAGGTAAGCCGACAGGTCTGGAAGATTATATCGGTTGGCTGGGAAATAACTTTGACCCTTCAATTTCTTGGAAAGATCTTGAGTGGATTCGTGATTATTGGGAGGGTCCCATGGTTATTAAGGGGATTTTAGATCCTGAGGATGCCAAGGATGCAGTACGTTTCGGAGCAGATGGAATTGTGGTCTCCAATCACGGTGGTCGTCAGCTTGATGGTGTTTTGTCTTCTGCTCGTGCGCTTCCTTCAATTGCAAGTGCGGTCAAAGGTGACATCAAAATTTTAGCAGATTCAGGGATTCGTAACGGTCTTGATGTGGTACGTATGTTGGCTATGGGTGCAGATATTTGTATGCTTGGTCGTGCATTTGTATACGCACTTGGTGCTGCCGGCGGTTCTGGGGTAAGTAATTTACTAGATTTGATTGAGAAAGAAATGCGTGTGGCAATGACATTGACTGGTGCAAGAACCATTGCAGATATTACATCGGATTGCCTGGTCAAGCTAGAGAAAGAGTAAGCGATTTAATTACTCACATTAGTAAGGCTTTGCCAACTTTCCTTTGGAAAAAGAGATTCTTATCTAAATAATTTGGGTAAACAAAGCTTCCTTTTGAAAAAAACCAACCTTGGTAAGAGTCACCGACATAAAATACACTAAATACTATAATTGGTATTTAAATAAACTCTATATATAACAGTTATATAGAGTTTTTATTTTATGTGGTGTAATTTAAGGTAGGGTAGGATACTTTGATTTTTGGTCACTAATTTATTGTGATAATCAACAATAATAACCAGCATACATATGCTTAACCTAAAGTTATTTTACTGACTGGTATAATTTTATGATGAGAGGGGTGTTGCCTGAGGCTACGGTTTCTGTTTGGCCTTTTGGCGTAAGACGTACAAATATAAGCTCTCTACTTTTTCACGTGCCCATGGTATGGTACGCAAGAATCGTAATGATGATTTAACACTTGGGTCTATGCAAAAACATCTAATTTCAATTTTGTGACTTAAGCCTTCAAAGCCACCGTAGTAATCCAATAATTCATCCAAAATGTCAGCAAGTTTTTTGCCGTGTAAAGGGTCATTGGAGGTGTTCATAATAGATCAATCGTATTTTGGGTGGCTATTATAACCTGGGCTAGTTGGAAAACTAGAGAGTTGGAATGTAGGTAATGATGGACTGAATAGCCACCAAAATTCTAGAGCCCCCCAGCCATCGAGTGAGGCATCATATTGGTAAGAGATTGAACCGTACCGGGTTTGTCGGAGACTTTTATTTAAGTTAGGCCACCTGACCTAACGGGTTAATCTTATAATCGTACATTGCTTCAAGCTCAAAAGACGACACATAACTCAGCGCATCAAGCACCATATCTGTATTCTTACCACGCCATACACCTTGTATTTCAAGATTTTGCATCAATCGAGAACTGAACCGTACCGGGTTTGTCGGAGACTTTTTTATTTAAGTTAGGCCACCTGACCTAACGGGTTAATCTTATCATAGTACATTGCTTCAAACTCAAAAGGCGAC
>NZ_JAUZUU010000031.1:0-14513 GCF_031844225.1 Acinetobacter sp. RRD8 | reverse complement strand
GGCGTTAGATTGGCTTACACCATTAGAGAAATTTGCTCAGCTTGTTGATTATCATATGGCTTTTGAAACTGTCGCACCTCATGTTTGAATTCGCCCCTTTATCATTCATATAAAAATATTGCCCCCTATACAATGTAAAATTCAGCTAGTCAAAAAGACAAAAAAATGATAAATATCTATAAATTACATTATTTTATAAATTAGATTTTTAAAAAATTCTGGAGGGGGTAATTGTGGTAAGAGAGGAATATTTGCGTTTTTTACAAACGTTTAATGTGGATTCTACATCAATAAATGCTAAAAAAATTGCTAATATTGTTTTAGATAATTTAGAAGAGCTAACTCAGTTATCAACACATCAAGGTCAAAGAATCCGAAGAATAATTGCTTTAGCTCAGCCTCAATGGAATGAAATCAGAACGGACATAACTATCATTAATTCGGCTAATTCAAATGATTATCAACGTATTAAACAATTAAAACATATGGTGGTTGGTCCCTTTAGAGGATTTGCACGTGCAGAAGAATTCAATTTAGATAGTCAATGTGTATTAATTTACGGACCAAATGGTACTGGCAAATCAAGTTTCTGCGAAGCACTCGAATATGGCCTGCTTGGGAGTGTTAGCGAGGCTGAAACTAAGCGTTTTCGAGATCAGGCTGAATATTTAAAAAATGCTCATGTTAATCAATTTACTCCCCCTCACATTATTGCTAAAGATGCAAATGAGGACGATGTAATTGTTGAACCCAATGCATCTAAATACAGATTTTGTTTTGTAGAAAAGAATAGAATCGATAACTTTTCTAGAATAGCAGCCCAAGCCCCTTCTAAACAGACTGAACTTATTTCAACATTATTCGGATTAGAGGCATTTACAGATTATGTTCGTAACTTTACTACCGAAATTGATGAAAGATATATAGATATTCAAGGAGAAAAAACCAAATTACTTGCACAAAAACGTCTTGAATTATCATCTGCAGAACAAATCAAGATAAACAATATTGCTGAGTTAGAAACTATTACACAGGAAGAACTAGCGCTCGCTCAGCGATATAAAAATAATTTCAGCTTTAATCTAATGGTTAGCGAAATTATTGGAACAACAGATTCTTTAGGTGCCATTCATCAACTAGAAAAAGAGTTACAAACACCTGTTCCTTTAAAAAGTAATTTAACAACTTCTGCCTTAGACATATTGATAAATAATATTCAAGTTAATATTAATCAACTTAATAGTCAACAACAAGAATTGGGATCGTATAGCCAGCAAATATCATTTAAACAACTATATGAAGCGGTTATACAGATTCAACCAAGTAATCCTGAAAGTTGCCCAGCCTGTCATACGCCCTTAAATCTAGTTACAATCAATCCGTACCTGCATTCGCAAGAAGAATTAGAAAAACTTCAACATTTGGCTAAAATACAAAAAAGAATACAGGACACTCAGCAAACCATAGGCCAACAATTATTTAGTCTTTCTCAAATAGTAAATACTTGTTTACATTTTTTATCAACTAATAATCAACTTGTTGCATATCAAATCCCTAATGGTATACAACCAACTCTCTCTTGGTGGAACTCTTTACTACAATATTTAGCAGATGGATATACCCCTTATCAACATATAGTCGCGCAGGTAAAACATCTCGAAAATACAGATCTTCTATCTAGCCAAGCTCAAGCAACAAGAAATTCAACACTAGAAGAATTAAATAGATTACGTGAATTTGAACGTCAAATTACAATCTTACAGACTCGTCGTAATACAGCTTTAAAGGAAATTTCAAAAGCAGAATTACTCATTACAAATTTCAATACTCAAAATGCACAATTAATCAACGAGGTGACCCTAGAAGAATCTATCCTACAAAGAAATCAGTCTATCTTAGAGGGATATACTGAATTCGTAACTAAAATAAATGCATATAGCAGACTTTTACCATCACAATTAGTTGCTGATTTAGGTGAAACAGTTACTACCCTATACAACGCATTCAACCGTTATGATGCTTCTCATGAAAAGTTAGCTTCGGTCAAACTTCCTTTGACACAGTCGCAGAAATTACTTATATCATTTCAAAAAGATCCAACAACATTTTTTGATGCCCTTCACATTCTCAGTGAGGGACATATTAGATGTATTGGATTAGCAATCTTGCTAGCAAAAAATATTAAAGAAAATTGCCCTATTTTAATTTTTGATGATCCAGTCAATGCAATAGATGATGAGCATAGAGCCGCAATAAGAGAAACCTTATTCAAGGACTCATTTTTCGAACAAACTCAAATCATTCTCGCTATCCATGGTGAAGAGTTCTTCAATAATACTCATCAAATGTTAGGTAAAGAGAGAGCCGCTATTTCGCAGTCTTATATATTCTCTCCCCATAAGCCTGATAACCATATATATGTACTTTCATTACAACGCCCTCGAAATCATGTGTTAGTAGCACGAGAATTGTATTCTAGAGGAGAATATAGAGATGCTCTTATGTCATCAAGACGAGCTTTAGAAAATTTATGTGATAAAACTTGGTTTCATTATGGAAAACATTGTGATAGGAATGACGGTTTAATTAGTGTATCAAGAAGATCTCCAGATCAACCCTGGGATTTAAGAAATCTCGCAGAAAATTTAAAATCTAAAATTGATAAGTCTCAAGCAAATATCCCTAAAAAAACAGAAATCGTATCCGCTTTAACATTGTTATTGGGTCCAAATGGCACCTCCCCATGTTGGCGTTATTTAAATAAAGGTACACATGATGAGGACAATTTACCGGAGTTCGACCAGCATATAGTTGGCAAGATAGTGTCATCACTCGAACAGCTAGATTCAGCACTTAATTGATGATCAATTATGACAAAATTTCACCAAATAACTTAAAAGAGGGTTCATGAGGTATGAAATTATTAAAAATTAAATTTTTATAATTTCAGTCTTATAGAATCCTAATAGTTAAAAATCTTTATTAATTGAATACTGTAAAAGATGTAATTTTTACAGGCAAACATCTAATTGAGTAAAAAATGGGCGAAATAATCCAATTTAAGAAAAAAAGAATTCCTAAAGGCCTAATAATCTCAGGATTGGGAGGCGTTAGTAATGAAAATGGACCTGTAGCTAAAGATTTAACACATAGTGATTTGATGTTTTATGGTCTTTATTGGGATAATATCGTTATTACTCAAATACCAATGTTTCATTTTACTAATAATGTGATTGAAGAATTTAGAAGTAATGGAGTTATTGAATTTTATACAAATGCCCCTCCGCCGCAAATTCATTCTTCCGAAATGCAAAGGTTGGCTTTAGAGTCTTTATTAGCATGTCAAAGCATAAGAAAGCAGACTACCGACTCTGATTGGATTATTTACAATAACGTTGCAGATGGATTTAATTCTATAGAATCTGACGATTTGATAGAGCAACATACCATTAGAATCGAAATTGCAAAATGTCTTCCCTATCCAAGTACCTATGTTCCCATAGATACTCTTAGAAAGTTTAGAGAAGATTATATTGATGAACTTGATAGACTTCATTTAGCAAAATATAGACTATTTGATAAAATTAGTTCATATGAAAATTTGGAAAGGAGAGATCTAGCCAAATCATATGAATTAGATGAGTTTCAACGTGCAATAAGAGACTATGAATTCGCTTTTTCCTCTAAGTTTTCCTATTATTCAATGAAATCATTAATTAGTGATATCAAAAGTAATAAGTTTCAACTATTAGAAGCCAGTTTAGCTGCTGGAGACCTCTTGGTAAGTGGCCTTAGCCTATCTGGAACTTACAATCTTGGCAAAACATTCTTTAATATTTTTGGCTCAAAGCAAAAGATTCATGAAGCAAGGAAGAATTCACCAGAATTTCAATTTATCGGCTCTGCGATCAATAAAGGAATTATCTTACAGAAGTTTGATCATAGTTTATGAATAAATAGATAAATTGCAGATATTACGAAGAGACTGAAGGTTTTAGATATGAAAATTTAAAACCCAGTGAATGAACGTGAAATACATGAGACTACATTAAATGATCCAAAATTATATTCAGGCAGTAAATGCAAAATTTGTCACAGGTAAAACAACCGAACACAGCTTTCGAGGGGATCTACAAAGCTTAGTAGAGTCAATTATCGGCTCAGGCTATATGGTAATTAACGAGCCTAAACGTCAAAGATGTGGTGCGCCTGATTATATCATTGAGAAAAACAGTATTCCTATTGGATTTATTGAAGCAAAAGACATTGGTGATACAGACCTAGAAGGTAAGAAAAAAACAGGTAACAAAGAACAATTTGACCGCTATAAAGCATCTTTAAACAATATCGTATTCACCAACTACCTGGACTTCTATTTTTATCAAGAAAGTGAATTAGTTGCTAAGATTTCTATTGCTGAAATTTCAGGAAATCAGATCAAAGCCTTGCCTGAAAACTTCCCAATGTTTGAGAGTCTGATTAAAAATTTCAGTATCTATCTTGGGCAAACAATCAAAAGTCCGCAGAAATTAGCCAAAATGATGGCAAATAAAGCAAAATTACTTGCTGAAATATTAGAAAAAGCAGTAACCAATGATGAAGATACACAGGAAGACAGTACTCTAAAGGCTCACTTCGAAGGCTTTAAGCAGATTCTTATTCATGACATTAAGCCAAAAGGTTTTGCCGATGTATATGCTCAGACCATTGCTTATGGAATGTTTGCAGCCCGATTACATGACTCAACCCTCAAGACTTTCTCAAGACAAGAAGCTGCTGAACTGATTCCAAAATCGAACCCTTTCTTGCGTAAACTATTTGGTTATATCGCAGGTCCAGACATTGATGATCGTATCAAATGGATTGTTGATAGCCTGGCAGACATTTTCTTACATTGTAATGTTGAGGAAATCTTAAAGACTTATGGGCGTTCAACACGAATGAACAACCCAATTATTCATTTCTATGAAACTTTTCTGAGCGAATATGACCCTAAAGAACGTAAAAAACGTGGCGTATGGTACACACCTGAACCTGTAGTCAATTTCATTGTCAGAGCTGTAGATGAAATTCTAAAAACTGAGTTTAATCTTGCTTCAGGATTAGCCGATACAGCCAAAACTACTATTAAAATTAAAAACCCCACAACAGATAAGCGTTATAAAGATGGCTATATCACAACAGAAAAAGAAGTTCATAAAGTTCAGATCCTTGATCCTGCAACAGGTACAGGCACATTCCTTTCACAAGTCATCAAACACGTACATCAAGACTTTGAAGGGATGCAAGGGATATGGAGTAACTATGTTGAAAAGGATCTGATACCACGTTTAAACGGTTTTGAGTTGCTCATGGCGAGCTATGCAATGGCTCACTTGCAACTTAACTTGCTGTTATCAGAAACAGGATATAAACCACAAGGCAATATTCAACAAAGACTGAAAGTTTATCTAACTAATAGCTTAGAAGAAAGTCATCCTGATACTGGTACTTTATTTGCGAATTGGCTCAGTGCTGAAGCAAATGAAGCGAACCATATTAAACGTGATACACCTGTCATGTGTATTATTGGTAATCCACCTTATAGTGGTGAAAGTGCTAATAAAGGTGACTGGATTATGAGTTTAATGGAAGACTATAAGAAAGAACCAGGCGGAAAAGAAAAATTAAAAGAAAAAAATTCTAAATGGATTAATGATGACTATGTAAAGTTCTTACGATATGGGCAGCATTTTATTGAAAAAAATGGAAGTGGTGTGCTTGCTTTCATTAATCCTCATGGTTTTTTAGATAATCCAACATTTAGAGGGATGCGCTGGAATCTACTTAAAACTTACGACAAGATTTATACCATTGATCTTCACGGGAATGGGAAGAAAAAAGAATTTTCTCCTGATGGAAGTGTAGATAAAAATGTATTTGATATCATGCAAGGCGTATCTATTAATATATTTATTAAAACAGGAAATAAAAAGAATTCAGAGCTAGGTCAAGTCTTTCATTATGATGTATTTGGTAAACGTGAAGAAAAATATAATTTCCTTTCTGAATCAAACTTAAATGATATAAATTTCAATGAAATTAAACCAGTAGGGAAACAATATTACTTCATTCCTCAAGACATGACATTAAAAAGTATTTATGAGAAAGGTATAAAAATAAGTGACTTATTTCCTGTTCAGGGTAATGGAATAGTAACAAAGAGAGATAATTTATGCATTCAAGCTACTGCTGACAAATGTTTGCAATCAGCGCTAGACATAATTACGTTAGAAAAATCTAATTTTTATAAAAAATACAATCTTCCTGCTGATGTAAGAGATTGGAAATATGATTGGGCTAAAAAAGATATCCAAGATTCTTTTAAAGATCAAACGTGTGTAAAGCATATCAACTACAGGCCATTTGATAAAAAATATATTTACTACACAGGTAATTCAAGAGGTTTTGTAGGATGGCCTGTAGATAAAATTATGCGAAACTATTTACAATCAGAAGGAAACCTAGGTCTGCTTTGCACTAAAGCACATAAAGATCAATCTTTTGCTCATATTTTTGTTACTAATACGATCACGGAAGCAATTTTTCTTTCTTCAAAAACTGGCTCAAATGCCATGAATCTGCCTCTTTATATTTATTATGAGGATTTAACAACTGAAGGTAAAATATGTAGGAAACCCAACTTAGAAAAAAAATATATAGACAAAATAAGTAGCATTATAAAAAGAAAATTTTCGGATGAAATATCTACTGAAAGTCAAAATTTTTCACCTATAGATATATTAAATTATGTATATGCTGTTCTTCATTCAAGAATTTATAGAGAAAAATATAATAATTTTCTCAAAATTGATTTTCCACGAGTTCCATACCCAAAAGATCAAAATACATTTGGTCAATTAGTTGGATTAGGAAATCAATTAAGAAAACTTCATCTTATGGAAGACTCCACTTTAAAAGCTATTTTTCAATATCCTGAAAGCGGTGACAATATTGTTGAGAAGCATGTTTACAAAGATGGAAATGTCTATATCAACGATGAACAGTATTTTGCCAATGTTCCTGAAGTAGCCTGGAACTTCTATATCGGTGGCTATCAACCTGCACAAAAATGGCTCAAAGACAGGAAAGGTCAAGCTCTACAATTTGAAGATATTAAGCATTATCAGAAGATGATTGCCACGCTTCAAAGAACTTCTGAAATTATGGAAGAGATAGATCAAATAGATTTTATGTAAAAATACATTACTGTTAAATGAGTATCTTTAAAAATGCTCATTTAACATTGTATACAAAATTAACCAATACATACGTCCTGACATAATCTAGATGCCCCTTTTAACAGTTAAAAATCACACTAGGCGGAAAGGCCTATCAAATATTCATTTTTTAGATAATCACACTGGTTTTGTCGCAAAACTTTAAAAATGACAATATCAAGTAAGATGAAATAATTGGAAAAATCAAAGCATAAGATGAAATAAAAAACACCAATTATTAGTTGGTAGACTTTAAAATCATAATCTTACAAAAAACATTATTTCTCGAACAAATGTTGATTCAAGTATAAGATGAAATCAAGCTATCATGAATTCTGAACAAAGAAAATTCTTGGAGTTTTCGAGATGGCTAAGCATGGCGTTAGGCGTATTACCAATCGAGGGCGAGACCGAGTAATTGGAAAATTTGCTAGCTTAAAGATGCAGCAGATTATTCAATGGGAGTCTCAAATAGAAAGGGACTGTTGCTATTGGCTTGAGTTCGATAGAGATGTAATTGCCTACCGTTCACAACCACTAATTATTTCCTATATCTTTGAAGATAGAAAGCTGCGTCATACTCCAGACTTTGAGGTCATGCGTCATAGCTTACAAACAGGTCAATATCAATATTTAGAAGTTAAACCATATAAGAAAACAATGGAAGATGAGTTCAAACGCAAACATATTGCTCGCGCTGCGCACTTTCATCTTCACGGACATATATACGATTTAATAACTGATGAACATCTCCGTAAAGACAGTTACTTAGATAATATTCGACTTCTATACCGATATGCTCGCTTAACATCTAATCCTGAAATACTTTTAAAAATCAAACGAGCCTTACCAAATCATTCTAAACATACTCTAAAAGTACTACAAAATCATTGCGTTGATTTTGGAGCAGAAATGGAACTTGCGTATCTCTTACTCTACAACGGTAGCGCTAGATTCGATATGGAGAAGCCTCTTCATATTAATACCGAAATAGAGATGACATGGTATGTTGGAGACGATGATCTATGAGTAGCTATCAATTTTCTTATGGACACTATGTCGCTTATCAAGGTTCAGTATGGGAAATTGAAAGCCTTGATCCCAAAACAAAAATATTAAAACTTTCAAGAACAACTGATGCTCTGAAGATTTCAATACCATACTCAGAAGCATTAGGTCACCTAGTTAACAATCAACTTAAATTTATTGATCCTGAAACTGCTACCAAACCTTTAATTACGGCAGAACAACGTGCCTTAGCAGATTTTTCAACAAAATCATCAGAACAAAAAAAGGAGGCTGTAAGAAGGTCAAAATATCTAAATATTCTAAAGGAACTAAAAGTCCCATCTTTCACAAAAAAATATCTTGATCCACTTATTGCAAATATTGCTCTTCAAATTGGAGACCCCACACCACCTTCAGCAATTACAGTATATCGTTGGCATAAAAATTATAAGAATGCTAGTGAAGACATACGTTCATTAATCAAGAATGAGCAAAAAAAAGGGAATCGAAGTAAGCGCCTTGATCCAGAAGTACAACATATAATAGATACGACTATTAAGGATGTTTACCTGAAGGGCCATAAACCATCAATAACAACAGTCTACGAAGAGCTTAAAAGAAATATTTGGAAAGAAAATAAATTCAGGATAGCTAGTGAGGCCTTAACAGCGCCGAGTTTAACTACTCTAATCAATAAAATTAAAGCACTTGACCCTGTATTAGTTACTCTACATCGAGAAGGAAAACATGCTGCCGAAATGGAATTTAGAGTCTACCAAATGGGTGTCTCAACAACTAGACCATTAGAACGGGTTGAAATAGATCATACCCAATTGGATTTATTCGTCATTGATGATCAAACTGGTTTTCCTTTGGGCAAACCGTATATTACTGCCGCAATAGATCATCATACCGGCTCTGTCACAGGATTCTACATTAGTTTTACTCCACCAAGTGCATTTAGTGTCATGGAGTGTCTAAAAGTAGCTATATTGCCTAAAGTTGAAATAAACAAAATCTTTCCTTCTGTTAAAAATACATGGGATGTTTTTGGTGTATTCGAAACTTTAATCGTAGACAACGGTAAAGAATTCTATAGCATCGCGCTCGAAGAAGCGTGTATTCAACTAGGGATTAACATTCAATATGCACCTCCGCTCCAACCTTGGTTTAAAGCTTCCATTGAGCGGTATTTCTCAATTATAAATCAAAAATTACTCAATGGTATGGAAGGTAAAAGTCTAAAAAATCTTGGAAAATTTGCAGATTACAATCCTATTAAGAATGCAGTAATAGATTTCTCATCATTAGTAGAAATTATGCATATATGGGTGATAGATATTTTTCATCAAACTTTCAAAGAACGCATTGGTGATACACCAGCAGAAAAATGGCGTAAAAGTGTACTGATATATCCACCATTACTTCCCAAGAGTGCATTAGACGTGAATATTACTCTAGGACTTCATGACAAACGAAAAATTGTGAGGACTGGCATCTCCTATGAAGGTCTAATCTATAACTCATCAGAACTGGCTTTACTGAGGCAAAAAATTCTAGACAATCCAAATGTGACTATAAAAATAGATCCTTCCAATATTTCTCATATATTTGTTCTTGATCCAATCAAAGAGGAATATTTCAGTGTTCCAGCAATAAACCAGAAATATGCAACGGGTAAAACTTTATTTCAACATCAAGTAATCAGAAGGAATGCCCGTGAATACGCAAAATCTTCGGTAAATATGAATAATTTAATGGAAGCTGCTGATAGGATTGAAGAAGTTGTTGAAAAAAGTAAACATACTTCCAAAAACAGGAAAACACAATTATCTCAAAAAGTTGCACGCTACGAAGATATCTCTCAGAACTCAGTACTATCCTCTAAGTCAAATGAACAACTAAACTCTATTTATAAAGAAATGAATCGTTCTCCAGAAAATCTGGTCACCGAAGTTGAGAAAAAAATAGACCCTGTTTCTAGCGATAAAATACCACTCACATCATTTTATGATGAAGCGGATGACTGGTCTTCTGATTACAGCTTGGGAGGTATTAATAATGAGTGATTTAGCAGAATTTGTTGCAGCTAATGCAGATAAAATCAGAAAAATTGAATCTATCTTTATAAAATATCCTAGACTCACAAGCATTCTTGATTGCATTGAAGAATGTCGTGAAATGTCTAAATTTTCAGAAGAGCCTCAGTGTATGTTTATCACAGGAGGATCAGGCGTAGGAAAAACAAGTCTAATTCGACAATATTCTAGTCGTTGGCCGTCAATCGAAATGCCTGATGGTGACATCCATCCTGTCTTTAAAACATCTATACCTGCCAGCGCTACAATTAAAAGCGTAGCAACCGCAATGCTAAGTGATCTAGGTGATTTAGCAGCTACCCATGGAACCACTGTAACTCAAAGCAACCGTTTATATGCTTTAGTCCATCAATGTAAGGTAGAAGTCATAATTATAGATGAATTTCAGCATCTCATTGATAATAAGACACAAAGAGTTATTGGCTTGGTAGCAGACTGGATCAAGATGTTTATCGAAATTACTAAAATTCCAGTCATACTAATTGGTATGCCAGAATCGGAAGCCATTTTACATCAAAGCCCTCAACTACGCCGCCGATTCCTCACCAAGAAACGCCTAACTCCCTTTTTATGGGATAGTGAAGCCAACCGAAATGAATTTAGAAAATTTTTAGCTGAAGTAGATAAATCTCTTCCATTTGATGTGTATAGTAATTTAGCTTCAGAAGAAATTGCTTACCGTCTTTTTGTAGCAAGTCAGGGAACGGCAGCAAATATCATGTCATTGATAAAGCACGCTGCCTATGATGCCATTAGACATAATCATCCATGTTTGACTTTAGCGCATTTAGGCACAGCTTTTGATTCAATTCAATACGACACCACCCTCCCCAATAATCCATTCCTAGTAGAGACTTCTGTAATTTCTTCTTGGAAAGCAACAAGTAGGATTACACACTCAGAAATTGGCACTAATAATCGCGTCAAAGCCAAGCCAAAAGAATTGACAATCAGAGATACCATAACCCGCCGTTAATCGATTGATGAGCGTATGAAAAAACGACTATTAAAGCGTCCAGAACCTAATCTAGATGAAAGTATGATCGGGTACTTACTACGCCTATCGGATGCTAACTGTTATGAATCCTTGAATCCAATATTATCGCTTTTGGATGACAATGATTTTGAGGTAAAGGCTCATAAAATACGTGCTCTTTGCATGGGTAAATTGAATATAGAACGACTGTCTCATCTCACAAATACACCTCAAAATACTTTGAACAACCTAATTTTTCAGTCGATTACTCTCAATAAAAGCCAATATTTCAGAGTCGGTCATGCAAGCATTTCCGATGAGTTAATGAATTTTAGAAATCCCGCAATCTGTGTACAGTGCTTAACAGAGTCTTCTTATCATCGAAAAATATGGACAGTTGCATCTTATACAGTGTGCCTTAAACACTTATCTCTATTACAGGATACATGCTCGACATGTAATTCAGTATTTAGTTGGTCAAGAACAAACTTACTGAAATGTCGCTGTGGTGCTGAAATGAAAGCAGCAGATTCACTGCAAGTTGAAAGCTCTGAAACACTACTAGCAGATATGACTGCACAAGCAGTCAATGGCGATTCGATCAAAGGACATCCACTAGTCAAAGATATGCAATCATTTTATGCAGTCATTCATCTTGGCTATATTTTATCCAGTAGGTATTCTTGGTCTAATACAGAATTAGACCTTAGTTATCAAATTATAAGTAATAGGCACATTGAAGCTCTAAATGCGTTCAAACCATTTGCTAATTGGCCAGAAAGTTTTCATCAGTTTCTAACAGAAATTGTCGCAAGAAATCGTGCCATCTATCCAGCATTTAGTAAACCAGCTCTGCTCTTTCGCCTAAGTATGGCTTTGGATCGTTCTCCATTACGTAAATTACAACCTGACATCTATCAAGCGGTAGAGTCTGAATTAGAAAGTTTTATACGCACAGAACAAACGCCATCGATATTACCAAAGCCAAAGACTGAGAATCTGAAACAAGACAAGCTATTATCAAAAAAAGAAGTTAAAACTATGCTAGCCGTATCTGATTCTAGCTTTGATCAGCTTATCAAAACTAATTTAAAACCACCTTCGCTGGATGAGAAGTACTCACTAGATAATGTAGCTGAACTCAGAGATATATTATTGAGGTTAGTTACGCTAAATGAAGCAGCTAAAATTTTAAGGCTGTCACCCCACAATACAAAGAACCTGTTAAAGAGTGGAATTATTACCGCATTTCGTGGTCCTGATATTGATGGCTACCGTGATATCTTGATTGATACTAAGGTGTTAAATAACTTATTAAGTACTATTAGCAAATCAGTAAAATCAAAATTTATACATGAAAATATATCTCTTTCGCTTTATTTCAAGAAATATCACTATCATTCGATGCGGACACTGGATGAATTAATTCAAGCTGTACTTGATAGACGACTTTCTATAGTGAACTTTGATAAAGAAGCTGGTTTATTGGGTATTAGTTTTGATAAAAATGAATTACTTCAATTCATTGATATACAAACAAAAAATAAAGATAAAAATGAATTATTAGATATCAATGATGTTATTGTCGCATTAAATACCTACCGTGATGCAGTATATCGAATCATGTCAGTAGGCCTTTTAAAGTATAAAATGGCAAAAATAAATATAAAATCTACTCAGCGCTTTGTTTCACCAGAGGAATTAGCCCGTTTCAAAGCTAAATACATTTTGCCAAGCGAAATTGCAGAACTTTTTCAAACAAATGTTACCAACATTGCTGAGCGTATAAAGCACCTTGGCATAAAACCCATTTCAGGACCAACCATTGATAATGGTTTAGTTTATGTCTTTGAGCGTAAAGATATTATCAGCATCAACAAACAACAATTGGATAAAGTACAAGGTTATCAAACCCGCACCGGTAGGCCCAAAAAAGGACAAATGACTACAAAAAGCAAAGCCAAAACAGATTATATGGATGCGCAAGCAGTTGCTGAACTTTTGGGAGATAGTGCTAATATTCAAAAAGTGTCACGTTTAGTAAAAAAGGGTTTTTTACAAGCGGTGCAACATAATGGAGAATTGGGTAACAAACGTTATTTTAAATCCGAAGTAGTACTGCAATACCTTGCAGAATTCCAGAATAATCCGCGTCTTATAAAACTACAAGACATACCCACTTGGTTATCAATTGACAAGCGCAGACTCGAAATTGATTGGCTGAAATCAGGGCGATTGAGCTTAATCGATGATGGCTTAGGCCAGCGCTATGCCCATATGGATGACTTGGAAAACATCAAGAAGCTCAGGATATATGCGTTAAGTACACAAGAACTAGCTGAATCTACTGGAAAAACACGCCAAGATGTTAACAATGCAATCCGCCTTGGAAAAATTCAACCTATATCAGGACCCAATTATGATAGTTTTCCGAACTTTTTATTTGATCGCTCAAGCATTATCAAGCTTCTTTAGATTGCGAATGCAGAGACTTGATGATCTAAATATTTATCAACTTAAATTGCCGTTGACGAAATTGGGCTGAAACCATCATTTATGTTACATTATGTATCACTAAAATATTATATAGAATGAGATCTAAGGGAACTAATGAGCACTATTATAAACTTTTTAAGCAACCCAGCAGTTGGTGGAGTAGCTGCAATATGTACAATCCTCACAACAATATGGGGGATAATACAAACAATACGTGTTAAGAAACTATCACAAGAAATTAGTAATTTGAAAACAAGCAAAAAGACTGATACCGACCAACGTCAAGTTAAAACGCATGATCGTTCTACATATGTGGAACAGGCAAATGATATAACTATTAATCATGGATCAGACTGATATGTGTCCTGATCGTTCTACAAATATTGGCACAGCTCAAACTGTCACCATCAATCAAGTTGCACCAAATTTTCAAAGACGGCCAGCTTTAATATCTCAAGTAGTAAAGAGACTTTCATCACTAACGCTTATAGATGAGGCATTCACCAATCAGTTAGAACATACTTATAATATTGAAGCTAAACTCGAATATAATCATGTATTTAAGTATCGTCCTTTAATTGAAGAGTATGGTGAATACGGACACAATGTCATTAAAATATTAAGTACAATTGATCAAGAAAAAATTGGATCTGAAAAAAAAATCTTAAAATTAAT
>NZ_JAUZUU010000030.1:0-16474 GCF_031844225.1 Acinetobacter sp. RRD8 | reverse complement strand
TTTGCCTGTTCCATCTGCTGATACACCTCTAGAAAAAATTATTGAGTTCAAAGAAAAAAGAGGAACAGAATTAATAGCATTTCGAGAGTACTTTGAAGGTTTGGTCATCGATATATGCGATTCAAACTCCTATGATAGGAAGAAAAACCTAGAAATAGAAAGGGTTAAAAGATCTTTATCTGATATAGATAGAGTAATGAGAGAAGGTAAAATTAAGATTATCTATGACAATTTAAGAAATATTGTTAAAAAGGACTTTTTAGATATATCTGCTTATACTGCTACAACATCAGGGCTTACTGCTTATGGTGTCTATTCTACACCTCAATTACATGCATTTAGTCCCATGCTGGCAGGTATTGCTGCTTGTGGTATAGCTATAGGATATAAGTATATTAATAAACCACAAACTCACACCCAATTTAATTACATACGAAGTATTCGTAAGAACTTTCAGGATAGTTAGGTTTAGTTTTCCTAAAATTAGCATAACGGCTGTTATACCAGATTCGTTAGACAATAAAAAAGCCCAACATCCTGTTGGGCTTTTTTACATATTTGATGCGTTTGGTATAACTCCTGTCGTACCTGCATTCTCCGTTGCTGTCTTTTCTTATTCTTATCTGGAGCATCCTGCTCTCTATGTCCCCATGATAGGAAATTGATGAAGAATTGCATAGACGCAAAGCACCTGAATGAATGTGCGCCAAAACGTACAAGTCTGGCCACTTTTTATCCCAAGAGTTGTCCGCAGAAATTGGGGATTGTTTCGGCCGTGGATGGCTTGATAAAGCACAACAATGCGTCATTTTGATTAAACATTGATCGATTTTATTGGCAAGAAGTATCAAACCTGATCATAAAAAAGCCGACTTGTTTCTAAGTCGGCTTTTTGCAGTTTTTTAGGTAGGTCATTTTTTTTAACTATCTGAAAAACAAAGGCTTTATAGATAGCGTTTCGTATAAGCTCTATTATGTTAAATAATTAAGGATAAAAGCTTTATTACTAAATAGAACAGTTGCTTAAAGCAGTATAGAGTTAAGTTTGCATTTTAATATCAAGTTGTCTTTCAGCACCGATAATCACCATACGAATCCCATTTTCAAAAATGTCATCCGCATTCATATTTTGTAAGGTATTCACTCCTTGGAGCATGAGTGGATATATAGTTGGATCGGCTTCGAATGGTGGGTCTGATCTTATTTCTTCTTGCTGCTCCTCAAGGACCCACCCAACAATAAACCTTCCTAATGTCATAAGTAATGCAACTGCTTCAACAGGAGAAAACCCAGCATGAGATAACAGCGCAACTTGGGCCTCAATCGTGTTGAAATGTCCTTGACTGGGGCTAGTTCTTGCATGTAGACGAGCACCATCACGGTAAGCTAGTAGTGCTCGACGAAAGCTTACAGAATTAGCGAGCAACCAATCTTGCCATGTCATCCCATCGATGGGTAAAGAAACTAAATGGTGTTCATTTATAATGGTTTCCGCCATTGCTTCCATTAACAAGGATTTATTCTTGAAATGCCAATATAGAGTTGGAGATTTAATACCCAATCGTTGAGCTAGCTTGCGTGTGGTTATTGAATCTATGCCTTCTTCATTCAACATATCCAATGCGGTACGCAGGACTATTTCACGTGTCAGACGTTGAGGTGCAATATCTTTTTTACTCATAAATCTATCACTGATAGGGAGTGTGTGAGAGAATATTAATTCTATCATTGCTAGAGAAGGCATTTGTGAAGAAATCATTGAGCGTGATTTTAATCACTATATTTCTGGATGCTGTTGGGATTGGTTTAATTATGCCGATCTTGCCTGAATTATTACGGTCATTGGCTGGAGCTGAAGCAGGCGGTGTTCACTATGGTGCTTTATTAGCTGTGTATGCTCTGATGCAGTTCATTTTTGCACCTATCCTTGGAGCGTTGAGTGACCGATTTGGACGTCGACCTGTATTAATTATTTCAATTGCTGGTGCAACGGCTGATTATCTCCTAATGGCTGCTGCTCCTTCTCTATTGTGGCTATATATTGGTCGTATTTTTGCGGGAATTACAGGTGCCAACATGGCTGTTGCAACAGCTTATGTTTCAGATATTACTCCAGCCCATGAGCGTGCAAAAAGGTTTGGTCTCCTTGGAGCTGTCTTTGGTATTGGGTTTATAGCGGGTCCGGTAATAGGTGGAGTTTTGGGTGAATGGAACTTACATGCACCGTTCTTTGCTGCTGCTTTTATGAATGGGATTAATTTAATAATGACAGCAGTCTTATTAAAAGAATCAAAACACAGCAATAAAATGACTGAGAAGGTTCAGGAGCAATCAATATTAAAGAAATTATCCTATTTGATCACTCAACCTAATATGGCTCCATTGCTTGGTATCTTTTTAATTATCACATTGGTTTCACAAGTCCCCGCAACTTTATGGGTTATCTATGGGCAGGATCGTTATGGCTGGAGTATATTTATTGCAGGTGTTTCCCTTGCTAGTTATGGAATATGCCATTCTATTGCACAGGCTTTTGCTATCGCCCCTATGGTAAAGAGGTTTGGAGAGAAAAATACGTTGTTATGTGGAATAGCTTGCGATGCAATTGGTTTACTTCTTTTATCTATTGCTGTTGAAGAATGGGTGCCTTTTGCGTTGTTACCATTGTTTGCCCTTGGTGGAGTAGCCGTTCCTGCTTTGCAAGCAATGATGTCCAGAGGTATTAGTGATGAAAGACAAGGTGAATTACAAGGGCTATTAAGCAGTTTTAATAGTCTGGGGGCTATAATTGGTCCTGTATTAGTTACTAGCCTCTATTTTATGACTCAGGCATCAGCTCCTGGAATGGTATGGGCATTAGCTGCAATACTTTATGTAATCACCCTACCCTTATTGCTTAAGTATCGCCTGAATAAATATTCTGGAGTTCCATAAAATATTTAATTTATTGGTTTAAAAACTAATGGATTCTATAGTTTATCTAAAATTAACATAATACACGTTATACGAATTCCCAAGGCATGGCTTTTAGTCATGCTTTTTTTATCAAAAGACTATACCTGAATGATAGCGAGCCAAATCGCATACAATATCTATCATTAGACTTAATGCAATAATTAAATGATAGTATTATCATTAATCTAATAGAATTAAGATTAAATGATAGAAATGAATACACGTATTTATCTACGAGCTTCAACTAAAGATCAAGATGCAGAAAGGGCTTTGCAGATTCTTCAGGATCTAAACCAAAACTTGAATTTGGGTGAAACCATTGTGTACGTGGAAAACTATAGTGGTACGAAGTTAGACCGACCTGAATTGAATAAGCTACTGTCAGAAGCAAATCAAGGTGACACATTGTTAGTTGAAAGTATTGACCGCTTATCACGCCTAACCCAACGAGATTTTCAAGAGCTGAAGCGCAGGATCCAGGAGAAGGGACTTCGTTTAGTCGTAGCAGATCTTCCTACTACCTACCAAATGATTCAAACCAGTGACAGCATTACTCATTCAATCTTGGAACTCATCAACAATATGTTGATTGATCTTCTGGCAACAATGGCCCGCCTAGACAATGAGAAACGTATAGAACGTATTAAGCAGGGCCTGGCACGTTCGGGTTACAAACCAACAGGCAAGAAGGCAAATGAGGCTAAACATAAACGAATAAAAGAATTGCTAGTAGTTGGCAATATGACTAAGGAAGAAATTGCCAAAGCAGTGAATTGTGGAGTTGCAACTGTCTATCGAGTTGCTAAAGTTATCTAAAAGAGGCTTATCTCAACGCGCCCCCAATGGGGCACCGCTGCATTCAGGTTACTTCACATAAGAAATTTTATGTTAAATGATTGTTAGAAATGCCCCTTGATCGAGGCATTTTCTATAAAGAATACTAAAAACTAATTAAAGCCAACCAAGTTTCAAAACAAGGCAGTTCTCAGCAATCATATTTTTAAATTATATAACTCCCAACTGAGCTTTTGCTCCAACGATAAGGCTTTCATTTTGAGTTTCTAAGGCAAATAAACCATACATCAAAGGAGAGGCCGCTGCTCTTTCTAAAGTCTGTTCATATAGTTTATTCCAAACTTTACCCCCTAGTTTTTCATACTCGATGATTAGAGTTTTGAGGCTTTCTTCTCCAAACAAAGTTACATGCCCAGCAAAATCAATCGCTGGGTCATCTATATGGGCTGTTGACCAATCAATAACGCCTGAAACAGCTCCATCCTTTGAAGCTAGTACATGCCCAGCATATAAATCGCCATGTATAAATTGGGTGAAATCTGCCCATAGAACATCATTATCCAACCATTTTCTGTAGCGGGTTTCCAATTGCTCACTTATACCAATTTCAGATTTTACTAACTGCAAATTGTTTGCTATTTCAGGTCTTAAATCTGAAGGTTTCATAATTTTCAAATCATTTTCCCGAACTTCTTTTTCAGGAATACTATGGATTTCAAATAAGGTTTTTGCCAAAGATGTTATGTATTTCGGGCTATCTTTGTCCATATTCCAAATTATTTCATAGGTTTCAGCATCCAAATTTAAAACAGGATTATCTTTAAGTATGGGATAAGCCACTAATTCTGTAGATGAAATTCTCCAATCAGGAACCTCTACAGAAAGATGTTTTTTTACCAATTCTAAAATGCGTTTTTCTTTCTTGATTTGTTCCCTCATGCCATCACGACGAGGAATACGCAGCAACCATTGTTGCCCCTTTGTATCAAGAGCAAAAACGACCTTAAAATCAATGCCCATTTCATTGAAATTCATTTTGTCCGTAAGCAACAAGCCGTGTGCTTCAGCAAGTGATTGAATATCTTGAATTGTCATTTTTAATTTCCTTTAAAGAGTTCAATAATTAATGTTCGGATTAGATTGGCTATCATTAACAATCTCTCTCAAAAGTCTTGATGATTTTGTGGTCTTTGATCTCGTAGATAATGTCAGCAATATTATCGACCAATTGCTTGTCATGAGATACGAAGATAATAGTTCCTGCATAGGACTTCATCATTGTTTCTAATGCGGCAATACTTTTTAGGTCAAGATAGTTTCCTGGTTCATCCATAAGCAAAATATTATATTTTCCTAAAAGCATTTTGGATAAAAGCAGTTTGATGATTTCACCTCCCGATAAGTCGGATAAGTTTTTTTGAATATCATTCGCTCCGATCCCCATTGAAGCCAATACTGCACGAATTTCCGCAACTGTGTACTCGCACTCTTCCTGCATAAAGGAGAGCACAGATTTATGCGTGTTAAATTTATATCCTGTTTGTGTAAAGTAGCCAATTTCAGCTTTTGGAGATATGGTTAATCCATCAGCACGTTCTGATATCATTTTTAACAAGGACGTTTTCCCTGTTCCATTCGATCCAGTTATAGCGACTTTAGCGCCAAGCGGTATTATAAAGTTAGCGTCATCAAAGATAGTACGGCTACCAAATTTTAAGCTCAGACCATCTGCCGTAATCGGGAACTTATTGTGCAGTTCTAGGGCTGAACTTTGACGAAAACGAATAGAACGCAAATGCTCTGGTGCTTGAATATCTTCTAATGCAGCCAAACGCTTTTCCATACTCTTAGCTGCCTGATACAGTTTTCTTTGCTTGGTGCCAGTCATTTTTGCATGCCCAAGTCGTCCAGCACTTTCGGTAGAGTTTTTGGATTTTTCTCCTTTTTTCTTATTGTCTAATCGATTAGCTTGCTGGCGTTTTTCTTGCACAGCAGATTCTAATCGCTCCCGTTCCTTCATCATCAGCTCATATTCTACGGCTTGGTGTTGTCGCTCTTCTTCTTTTTGACGCAAGTAATCCGAGTAACCACCCCAATATTCCGTAATTTTACCGTCTTTTAACTCCCATATCTTGTCTACAACCATATCAAGAAAATATCGGTCATGACTGATAACAAGTAATGCTCCATCAAATGCTTTAAGTTGACCAATAAGTAGATCTATTCCATTGAGATCAAGGTGGCTGGTTGGTTCATCCGCTAGAATGCCATGTACTTGTTGGGAAAATGCGGCAGCAATTTTTGCACGAGTTTCCTCTCCGCCACTCATTGTGTCGTTTTGTACATTGGAAACACCAAGGCGAGATAACATTGCCCGGTCTTCGACCGTTTCTATTTCGATTCCGCCCAGTTGGCTGATATGTGCAAAATCACCAAAACGCTGTAATGTCGCTTCGGCTAAAACAATTTCGCCATTAAGTACTTTGAGTAAACTACTCTTTCCTGCTCCGTTATCACCCACAAGACCAATACGGTCATAAGAGTGAATTTCCAATTCATCAATATCCAAAACATCACGCCCAGCATAATCCAAGCGTATGTTTCTCGCTTTAATAATTAAACTCATTTTTATTTACTCCTGTTTAGCTCTTGAAATTTTTTATGCAGCAAACAGGATTTAGGTGAAAACAAAAGCTAGCATCACAGTGTCCTCCCAAAAAAAAAGCTATTCATCCACAGGGTGGACAAATAGCTAGTCAATTAAGTTATAACTGGAAACTATGCACTAAAAGCATACTTATAAATTAAGCATACTTTTACTTTATATATCCGCATATATTCTTAAAGACACAACAAAAGCCCACCATTATAAAATAGTGTCACTATGCAAATAGTTGTGTCTTAACGAATGCGGATAGAATGCATAAACTTACCTAAAAAATAAAATTCAGTTTTATGATAACTTTACTGTTAAAAGAAGTCTAGACAACCTTGTTTTATGCTTGGATATAAGGCTTATTTTAAAATAATAGTAGTGAAGATTTTCTAAAATTAACATAATACACGTTATACGAAATGCGTTATAATTATTTATAGAAATCAATGCTGTAGTTTCTAGTTTATAGCCCGAACATCCCTGTTCGGGCTTTTTTTGTGACTTTTCACGTTCCACGCCTATTCTTTGATCAATGTTTCACGACTTTGTTCATATTAGTTAAACAATCGTGGTTAATCATAGGGTCTAAAAAAACGGCTCCAAAAGCCCCTTTTCTCCGGTTCCTGTTCAATGCGCTCCGGTACTGGAATCCGCTTATTTTCCGTTTTTTCCGGAGTAGTCAATCCGTCATGTTTCGGCTCAGGTTCTGACCGAGGATCCGTTGCTATATCTTGGCTAGATTTCTGATCGGTAAACGTAGTCATATTGGTTTTTGGGGCTTCTAGCAGTCGTTGTATTGCTTCTATTTGATTATCTTTTGCTTCTAGTTGTTCTCTTTGAAAAACTTCTCGCTCATGTGCAAGTTCTAGCTGTTTTTTAAGTATGTCTACTTGCTGTTTTAGCATGTCTACTTCTGTATCTTTTTGTACCGTAGTAGACTGTAACGTAGTTACATTATTATTTTTATTAGATGGTTCGCCAAATACTCGTATGGCTTCAGATAAATCTATTTTCCCATCACTATTTTTTGATAAATCCCCTTTATTTATACGTTTATAGATACTTTGACGATTCATTCCATAGAGTTGAGCTAATTCAATAACAGATAGTGCTTTCATCATGTAACCCAAGTAAAAGTCTGTATGTCAGTAGACAATATTCAGTGATGTAACGTTACATCAATGATTTAACGATAGCCAACCTTTTCAAGCATGGGAGCAAACTCTTTTAACTTCTCAGAATCTTTAAGCATTTCAGCAATTCTTACTGCGAATTGAGGATAGCTTTCAGTTCCTTGAGAGTATTTACTCATTTCAGGAAGTTCAGATAGCTTATTGGAAAATAAGTGGCGTTGAGAGTCAGTCATTTTTTTTGAAAAAAGATCTAGATTCCCAGATATTGTCTGATTTTCTAATGATTTAGTTTTAGATTTTTTTTGTTTAAAAGAAAAAGAAAAACCAGATATTGAACGGCCTTTTTTATGCTGTTGGTAGGTTGCCTCTATATCTGTTTTTTCGCTAATTTCAGAAATGGCTAAGTCAAGAACTCTAGTTTTAAAGTGATCCATACGCTTGTATTCATTAACACCAATTCCAAGTTGTTCTCTAAAAGTTGCTAATTCAAATACTGGCGTTTTTCCAATAGCTTTCCATTGAATTAATAACTCGTATAATCTTGCTGAATATGTACTGTTAAGCTGGGCTGTTTGGCTTAGTAAATATTGAGTAAAAAATTCTTTAATACCATCAATTTTACTTATGCCTTGTACAACAGCTAAAGTGAAAACAAGTTCAATAGCCCCTTCATCATCTAGATATTTTACTTGCTGAATCCATCTACTTTTGACTAATTTCCCATCTTCATCAAAGAAGCTAAATCTTCTGTTAAATAAAGAATCCTCTGCTTCTTTCATTCTCTGATAAGCATTTTGCCTTGTTGTCCCAAAAACTTCAGCATATCTCAAAGCATCTATTCGTAAAGGAGTATCTGTACTTAGTCCAGTACCCGTATGTCTAGCATCAACAATGGCTAATTGAACAATATGAAACTCTGATAAAGATAGGGTTTGAAAAGCTTGGTTTAACCGATTGGTTTTTACAACTAATTCTTTTGACATAGACTCAATTGAAATATTTTTATACCCACAGATTATAACAATGTGGGTATAACTGCAACTGTGTAGTTAAGGGTGTAATTAGGAGGGTAACTAAACGTGGGGGAATGGGTAACTAAACGTGGGGGAATGGGTAACTAAACGTGGGGGAATGGGTAACTAAACGTGGGGGAATGGGTAACTAAACGTGGGGGAATGCAAAGGTTAGTTATTGAAATTTAATAATTAAAACTAAGTTAAAAACATTTAAAAACTTTAAAAATAATTAAAAGCCCAGTGCATGAAAAATTGCCCTTGGTTTTCGCTACGCTCAAACTCTATTGAATCTCGCTTTCGCTCGATTCGGGGGGCAATTTTTTGGTCAATGTTTCCGTGACTTTTAGAAAAAGCAAAAGCAACTCGGAATTCGCTTCGCTCATAATTCTTTTTTAGTCGCTTCGCTCGGTCTAGATTCAATTTTTTATATGTAATCTAAGTTTTTCCCAGGATCTAAAACTGTAAAAAACGGTTTTTCAGAGAGTCTAGGCGCAACTTTTGAGCGTTCGCTCGTAGACACTCGCTCTATAGATACCGATTAAAGGCTTATATTGGCGTTTTTAGCTTGATTGCAGCTTTTTATGATATTGGGTAGCTTTTTTTATAAAAAGTGTCTTAAAACGCAAATTAGCGCAAAATAGGAAAGCCCTGTCTACTGATGCAGAACAGGGCTTATGTTGGAGTTTCACGTAACCGCCTAACGCCAATAGAACGTATTGGTACGTTTTCACAGTTATCAACTTGTGACATCCTCTTTGCATAGCAAAGGAAGCGAATCTCAAACCGTTCAGACAGCTTATGCCCGACTGTCATCACCACTAAGTTTAAGACAAACTTCGGTTGTGTTTTAGTTCCACAACTACGACTTTCTAATACCACTTTTCCGCTAGTTACGAAGCAAGATGTTTTCCATCACCGCTAAGTACAGGTCCGCTAATATTCAACCATCAAATTCAATCGTCACCGCTAAGTCACATTTGGACCGCTAGATGAAAATTCAGGAAAGAATACATCACCGCTAAAACACTATTCCGCTAGTAAAACAATTTTACTGCTTCATAACGTCACCGCTAAAAAAAATAGCTAGTAGCGATTAATTCAACTTTAAAGTTTGGATTAATAACTAAGATATTTGGTTGGCGTGAACCAACAACGGAGCCACCGTTCATGCTTCTTACTGAATAATCATCAAATATCACAACTACTAACAGCCACGTTAATAATTGAAATAATCATTTTGATTTTCTTCCACGCCAAAAAAGTTCGTATCATTTCATAGATACCGAGGCTGCCACACCTCACTTTAAAAACCCTTGTCAGTGGTTTTAAATATTTCCCGCATTGTCTTTCGCTTCATCACCGCTTACGTTTTTATTCGCTCGAAGTGACTGGATCTGTATCAAGGTTCGATACAGAATCTACTCAACAATTCTCCCTCTCTCATTAATCAAAACTTATTCCCCACTCAAGGCAGGTTTTCGCTTCAAAAGTCTATATCAAGGAGCCACCTTGTATAATGATCGACTTGAGAGATTCCCATATTAGTCATAATGGTCTTTGTTCATTAATAAAAGTAAACCAGTATTAATAAACGATCAGTACGCTTATCCACTCCACAAAATAACAGCGATTCCGTTGTTCTACGGTAAGAGTTCCAAAAACCCGTATTATTCACCGTTATTCGACTTCATTGTGGGTAAAGCACTTGACCTACGCAAAGCAACATCTTCGCTATGTTTAAATCACTAAAAAATAAAAAAGACCGCAATGAACTTAATCAATGCAGTCTTAATTTCTGAGTGACATAACGTTCTACGTGTCACCGTTACAGGCTTGAGCTATCCAGCGATCTCACCAACTAACCTGAAATGTCATCTCGACAAGTCATTCAAGTTAATCCTTGAGTACCGAAGTTTCCAGATTTCTCCTCAACTCCCTAATACCTCGCGATATTCTCAGCAGCCCACCTGTGCGCCATACATCATGCCCTTCGTAAAAATTGAAGCATGAAATAGGTGTTGTTAACGCAACTATCAATCCTTGAAGTTACTCACACTCTCCATTAGACAGGGTTTGATCTAGTCGCCTAGATTCCCGTTTCTATGTCGCCCAACTATTACATAGATTACATATTTACGACTGGTGAGCTTAAAAGCAGACCTGCGTTTATATGCAGTCAGGATTGGGTCAATAAGCGGAATTTCACCACCTAGTGCCCGTCATAGCCGCGCCAGCTAGATTTCTCACGCACGCAGCTTTGCGAGTTTTAGTATACGTTGGCTGACGTATACACATAAAACCGCAATGACAAGGGTCTAGAAAAATTCGGGACAGATACGAATCACATCGATCCCAAAAAATTCATATTTGGCAGGTACAGAATAAGCCACAAAAAACCTAAAAACAACTGTTTGCTCGGGTCCACAGGAACTCTTATTTACAGAAAACCCATCTTCGCTTAAAAAAAAACCATTTTTAGTGAAAAATGGTTTTGTGATTCTTTAAAATAAAAGATAGACTTTTATGCTTTCCGCAAAAAACTCAGGTTTTGGTTGATTTATGATCTACTACACAACAACAAAAACTGACTGCCTGCTCAGTATCATGCAATGCGTTTCCAATGGAAAAGCAAAGTTCTGGTTTTCTGATGTTGTGCCTTTTTCGAAGTTTCAAAACCTGATTCCGAAGCTGATCCTGGAATATGGTCTGGATATCGGTGAGCAAGCGCGTAAGAAAAAATCAGACTACGGGGAGCCTGTGTGGAGTCTTGTGATCAATTATGATCCGGCAAAAAGTGAGGTGTTCCAGTTCTGGTTATTTACCACTGGTTATCGTGAAGCACGAAGAAGCAAGCTGACGCTAAAAGAAATACTCGCTAAGAATTCGAGCATGGCGCGCAAGCAAAAGCTGAATAGTATTTTGACGACTAAAAAAGAAAAACTGCTGCGTTTTGGTCCCTATGTATTAGGTCAATATATTGAATTTTCGGATCTGAAAACTGAATTTGCGAAGATATATTATTTCCCTGAGAATTATGGGGTCGTTTTTAATACGCATACAAAACGTGTGAAGGCGATTGATAGCAACAAAAAGTTTATCTATCGAATCTTTAAGCCCTTTGATGCCTCAGAAGAACGACGATTTAAGAGTTTATATCGAAAGTTTGCTTTTGTTTTTTTAGACAATGAGCACAATCGTTGGAACCAAGAATCTGTGACTCAGTTTCTATTGGGGTTTGGGATTAAATTTGAAAATGATGAGAGTTACAACGATAGGCTAAAAGAGCTTACCCGGGTCTTACGTTTGGTTCGAAAAAAGCATTTAGAATTCTTTCAGCGTTATTCCACTAAAAGAGTCCGGTTTACTTGGTATTTATCCCAAGACTTCTTAGATGGATCTAAACGCGAGTTTGAAAAGAGATTAAACAAGATCCAAACTACGCCAGAAAGTATAGAGAAATTTGCAGAAGCCAGCGCACGATTGATGGCACATGGGAATTTTCATGGGACTCGATTTCAAATTGGTTCAATACAGGCAAGGGTTCGAAAATTATTGAATCAGATACAGCCTGATCATAAGAAGCTGAATAAGAAGTATTTCACGAACCATCTGCACTATGTCCGATTTACCAAGAAAAAGGCAATGAGCATTAAAGAGTTTGAAATGGCTTGTCGTAATGCAGATACGATGTATTTGAACAAACAGAATAAGCAAAAACTTAAAGATTAAAGATTAAAGGTGAACTATGCTGAAATATCCTGATGATTATGATCTCAGCCGCCAAGAAATTGACGATTTGAGAGCTGAGACCAAAGATGCAGCAAAATATATGAAGGCTTTGTTCAATTTTAAGATTGAAGCACGCTATTCATATAGTGTGACGTGGTCTGCCCAAGACGGAGAATTTGTTGGCCTTTGTGCCGAATTTCCTTCGCTGTCCTGGCTAGATCCGGACAGCGATAAAGCACGCTCAGGCATTGAAAGACTTGTCTTTGACACATTACAAGATATGAACTCTACTGGAGAAATCATACCTTAATACTTTTGGAAAAATGCCTGATTCCGCTGGATGTATTCATTCAGATTGTTTGAATCTAAGCCATATATTTGCAGTTTTTTATCGATATATTTAAAAAAGAAAGAATAAACAATATGCATAATCCCAAGCGCAAAAGCCTCTATTTTGATCGCCGGTAATAGGGCATTTGGGTCTGTAAAGAGAGTTTCTAACGTGAAATGATTAAAAAAATAGATGAAAAAAGTCACCAGACTCAACAGAGTCAAAAGTGCATAAGCTTTAGCACAAGTCTTGCAGTGCCCATTCATTTTTTCTAATTTCTGAAAAATTGTATGATTCATTTGGCTCTCAAGGCATCTAATTTTTTGAATGATGGACTCTCTACAAATTTTAAATATTCAGGATTAAAAAGGGATAGGAATTTTGTGTCGAATGATACTGTGCTTCGTGAAAATTTATTGAAATTATAAAGAGTTGAGTTTTAAGTAAGATACTGAAATTAAATAACATCATTAAGATGATCACACATAATACCTACCTAGTGAAGCAAATCCAGGTAGGTATTATGTGTGATGCTAAACTTTAAATTTTTCACACAATATAAGTATTTGATTTTAAATGTTATTGTATTTGTGTGGGAAGAATAAAACTCAAACGTTAATTTTTTAAGTTATTGAAATTAAATAAAAAATCAAGATCACACATAATACCTACCTTGAAGTAGAAATGAAGTTATTATGTGTGTTGCATAACGCCTCACATGCAGAAATGTCTTTAGTTTTATCTCCTGTCTACCCGACTTAGAATATGATTTAGGTAGGCTTTACTCAGGATTACGTCAATGTCAGCAGTAAATCTAATTAATGAAAATGACGATGAGAGAGAAATTGCTTCTCAGGCAGCTTGTACACTTCGAGAAAGCTTTGTTACCGCAGCTCAAAGTGGACCAGTTATGTATGTTGAAAACGATACTGTACTGCTTAAGGAACTAAATGGTCCCCCAATTGTGATTAAACAACTATCTGGGCGTAATCCTGAACTTGCTCAACGAGTAGCGAGTCGTGGAACTTTTAAAATTAAAAAACGTAAAGTAAGCCAGGATTGAAGCTCACGGGGACTTACAATTCAATCAAATTTCGTATAAGAGATTTTATGTTAAATGAGAGCTAAAAAAATGCCTAAATTATAGGCATTTTTTATAGTTTATATATTTTAAGTTGCATTATTTCTTTGAATAATTTCATGAACAGTTTTTAGAATTTGTAATGAGATTCCTATTGATGAACCTGATGGGACTTTTAATATAGAGTCCTCTGATTGATGTGCTGGCGTTATTGCACGTTGTGTTAATACTCCTAAAGCAACCCCTTCTTCATTGACAATAGGCCCTCCACTTGCACCACTATGCATCCCATTATCTATGTAAAAAACGTCAGTTTCTATTCTTATATTTTGGGAGTTATCATCAGCAAAAATACGACGAATATTTCCAATATAACCATGTTTAATTATTGGACCTGTCATATCTGCTAAGTATCCTTCCTCTCTAATTGCTTTAATAAACTTATCTGCACCAAATGATTCTGGATCAATAATTTTCTCAATCGAAAATGGGATATTAAGTTCATCTGAGTAGCCTGCAACAAATACTCTTTTTCCTAGATTTACTGAATTAATACTTGCAGGTAGAAAGGGGAATTTGAAAGGTTGCTCTTCTTTTGGTCGTAATACAGCTATATCTAGCTGTATTATTTCTTTAAAAGATGGGACGTTAATTTCAAATGAGCAAAAAGATACTGCATATTCAACTAAAGGTAACTCGGGAAACTTTATCAAAATTCTTTGCTGTGGATGAGTGTAATCTTCTTTTTTTATAGGCATCCTACCAGTCACTACATGTGCAGCAGTAATAACTTCACCTGTATCCGTAAAGCTAAAACAAGTACCTTCACTTATAACTTCATCACCTTCAAAAACTGTCACATATCCACAACAGCGTTGGATTTTTTCATACAAGTTTTTAAACATAAAATTTCTCAGTTTTTAATATCATTTGAATTTTTTTATTATATTTTCGATAATCGATATAGCTTGCTCATAAGCGATAATATTACCTTTTAGGCAAAAATTACTTACATAGCTGTGATAACTGTCCTTCCAAAGAGTAGAATCTTTTAGAGTAGCTATAGTTCTTAAACCGTATTCTTGCGCAGATATCGTTATTTCAGTACCACTTCTATCCCTAGTCATATCATTAGATATTTTGCTTTCAATTAGAGTAATTAATTCTGGTGAGTCAATTGATAGAGCCTCTGCCAGTTTGCATATATCATATAAATGCCTAATGATGGTGTTATCTAGTTTTTGACTATCTGAGTCGGCAATAGTTCGATTACAGTCAGGGATTCTCCAAATTAATGCACTGATTTTATCGGCAAATATCTGTCGTGGGTCAGTACATGTAATTCTTTTAATTTCTAATTCTCTCTGAGAATAGATGTGTAATAGAGATCCAGCATCTCTGTAAACAGGTTCAAAATCTTGCGATTCTTTAAAACAAATTTCTATTAGAATATGGGGTCTGATATAGTCGGGAGTAGCTTGAGTAATTTGATATTCGATTGTTAATTCATATTTTCGACCACTGTCAAAAGTTTTTTTATCAATTACATTAAAACCATTCTCTATTAAAGTTTGAATAATTCTATTGCGGATTTCTTTACGCTTTGCAGGCTTAAAATCGCCAATAACCAAGAAATCGATATCTTCAGAAAAGCGTTCAATTAGTCTATGAGCTTTAAAAAGTGAAGTACCACCTGAAAAAACTAAATTAGGATCATCAGCGAGTAACGTCAGGACTTTAGTGATGAACCAGTCTTTTTCTACAAAGCTATATTCAACAAGTAATTCTTCTGAGAGTTCAGTTAGATCTTTTAAAGGATAAGAATTCATTTAAATTAATAATATACGAGGAATATCTCTATATTATCGTATCTAAACTTTCTTTTTGAACATTTATTAATAGCAATAGTTCTACCAGTTGGAACTTGTGTTGATATCTTCGAATTGTAGTTTTTAATAGATTGAGATTCTTTGATTTGATAGCCTAAACGATTTATGGCCTCTTTTACGGTTTCTAATCCGTTTACAGGAACAACCTTACCTGTAAGGCGACTTTCTTTAGCCCTTACATATACACCTTTACTGATCCTCAGAACTCTTTTTTCACAGATAAGTTCTTGCAAACCCATTCTAACTTGGCTTTCAGATCCCATTTTCATGAAATCTTTTGATAAAAAGACGTTATTTCTACTGTTAGCCACGGAAATTTTCATTCTTGTAGCAATGTTCATATTGATTCCTACTTTACAAAGAAAAGATTTGGCAAAAGAGAGACTATATGTAGAAGTATATACTAATAGCTAAATTTAAAAAAACTGTTGGTGAGTGACTAATTTAATGTCTATATTTGTGAGAGATCTTATTTTGTTGATAAATATATGAAAAAAGGTATTTTGATTACATCTCCCAAAGAAATCGCAATTGGTGGTGGAATTTCTTTCTCTTCACTTGATCGGCGTGACTTGCGTAAAGCTTTAACCTATTGGGATGAGATAGCATATCTAACAAATAATTTGGTTTATCAATCAGATGATGAGCTAGATAAGTTAAAGGAATTTGGTGCTGCGAGTGAATTAAATACTCCTTTAATAGGAAGCATTAGAGGTAATCAAGAATTTATCAAGTTTATAAAATTATCAGAGATAAATACAATAAATTCAAAACTTAAGGAAAATCCTGCATATTGGTCTGTAGCAAATAATTCTTATCTTGATAGAAACGAAGAGTATTTAGCTAATGATAAAGAATTAAGCTTAGAAATTGAGTTATATCAGACTTT
>NZ_JAUZUU010000029.1:0-17474 GCF_031844225.1 Acinetobacter sp. RRD8 | reverse complement strand
GCTGAATTATAATGTGATTACTTCGGTCCAAGACGTCATTAAAAATCACTTTCATTATGATTACATGAGTAGTCAGTTAAAAATTAAAAATACCGGTGTGTCTCATTTTGAGAGTCAGCACTTGGGTATTCCTTTAAGTCAAACCGCCACTTATATTGAACGTATTTCAAAATCAGATGATCTAGTGATTGAATATGACATCGAAATCTGGTCACAGGACAAAATTGAAATGACCTTAGATATTCAAGCATAAGCTTATATTTATATCCTGACCATTCAAATCCTAAAAAGTTAAATGTTTTTAGGATTTTTTTATTTTCTTAGATTAGCATTAGACCTCCTTCATAAATCATTCTTACTCAGTTGCAAATTATAAATTCCAGCAACTAGATTGAATCTCAAAAGGGGGGCTTTTAGCTCTATTGCGATAACGTTCTGAAAGCATTTTGAAAGTTTTTAGACTGCCAATCCATACTTAATTTCTATTCTTCTTTATTGATTTCCTGATTATAGATTTTTAGTTCAGGATCCAGTTTACAGCGGCTTTTGGCCTCTAATGGCAACAGGGTATTGGGAAGCGCGTTTGATTGAGGTTAAGCAGGCAGGGAAAATTAGACGTTATATCACTTTATTAATGGACCCAAAGACATATCCACTGATAGGCTTGGCGAAGCTTTATGCTCAGCGCTGGGAAATAGAAATGTGTTACCCAGAAATCAAAAGTGATTTACAGGAGGGCAAGCATTTGAGGAACAAGCAACCTGATTTAGTTTGTCAATAATTATGGGGGGCTTTATTGCCTACAATATTCTAAGAAGACAAATGAAACATATGGCTCAACGTGCAAAAGTCAGTCCTTTGAGAATCAGCTTTCATATTGCATCTATTGGCATTCTGAATATATTAAGATTCGACTCTTTAGACTCCGCAGGTAATTTACCTAAACATTTAGAAAGTTTACTGGAAAAATCTAAGAGATATGTTTTGCCTGAGAGGGGAGTGAGGAGTTGCCCACGAGTTGTGAAAGGAACACCACAGAAATACCCAAGAAAATGCCAGTCAATTTCTTAACTGACCGGCATCACTTTAATTAAGGGCTTTCAGATGATTCAGATTTTTTGTCTTTCTCATTTCCATAATCTAAAGCAACCTGTTGCGCTTCGGCGGCGGCAGTTGCTTCTATTGGGATGGATTCATCTGCAATAGCTACTGTTCCAGTAAATCCAAATAAGCTCAGGATTAGAATCTTTGAATACTTTTCCATCTGAATTTCCTCTGCGTTTCTAAAACTTAATTTCAGTGTAGAGGGTAAGTTTAAATTCCGATGTATGAGCTATGTCTGCATATGTAAGATATTCAGGATCCAAGTTATAGAACCTCGGGTTTATGTAAGAATACTTATCGGATGAGTTTTTTTGCAGCATTGACTGGCCAAATACAGACCGATTTTCTTGAAAATCTTTTATAGGGAAGATAATTTAATGGCAAATGATAAAAAGAGCATAGCAATGGTCAACTGCGGTAATCCCCCCTACAATAAAATCCAAGAAGACATAAACAATATGAAACCAACTACGATGAAATGGATCGGCAATAATATTGAGTTAAATGACATGCAGGGTGTCCATACTTTCTTATTAAGTTTAGAAGAAGAAGGTGGTGTTGATTAATCGCAGTATGTCATGAGTCTTATACAGGACATCGCCCAGTACATAAGGTTAAGTTTGAAAAGAATTAGCACCTCCTCTGAGAGATTTTTCTTTACCAGCCCTGTTTTTGTAACATCTAGTAATTTTTTTGTAACCTTATTGTTATTTATTGTTAACTTTGTTTATTATATAAAAGATAAAAGGTGGAGAATTTAAGATGCTCACTAAGGTCGAAGCCATTGTGATTTTACTAATGGTAATTGCATTAATACTCATTATTTATGAAATGGGACAAGGACTTAATTGGACTTTATAAACGCTTTCTCAGTTTAAAAAAAGTCCTCAATTGATGGCATTAATTTATTTATCAGAAGTTTCAGAATTTTGATTTTATACTTGGCTGACTAAAGATGAATAATATCTATATTGGTGATATTGTTTACCTAGTTTACGGTAGTCATCCAATGATGGTTGAAAAATTGCAGGATAATTTAGCTACTTGTATATGGTTCAGTGATAAAAAACATTTTTTCCGTGAGAATTTTCCCTTAAATATCTTAATAAAAAAAACCTAATTCAACAAAATATACCTGGGCGAATTCAAAGCTAATAGTGTACAGGTCATTTCGACCATGGCATGTGTTACTGATCTGAACAATGAATCACTGGTAGAATTTGCTGCTGAGGAACATGGATTTAAAGAGCTAGTTAGTGAAGTCATGAAAATGAATTACGGTGCATTTCAAAACTATGTTATCGCTTGAACTGAGGATCAGAAAGCTTGTTTGAATTGATGTATTTCATCCGCAGATTATGCGCGAATGCTAAGAAATCTGGAGTTCGAATATTAACCAAAAAGAAGATCATTTTTTGATTTATGCGAGAGATCTATTTTATTTTTATATTTATAAGGCTAAACTTGCCTCCAATTTAATACTGGTATGTACCACTTAATTTTAGGGCGTGTCTTCAATATTAAATGTATTTAAAAATACTGTTTGCATGTTCGCCTAAACAATGATTTTCCATTATTACATAATGATCTGGCCCAGGAATATTGATAATGACCACAATGACTGATGATTTAGGTCATGGTATGGGCAATGCCTGGGAACATAAAGACTGGGCACATATTTCTGATCCAGAATTACAAAGTCTGCAGCAGCATTATTCCTGTTTACAAGGTCATATTCAGATTTTGTGGTGTAGTCCCCGGCCATTTTCATCTGCGGCGCTGGTCAAGGTGGAGCAGGATTTTGTGAGCAGGGATGAAGCAGTCGCGCATCAGTATTTGATCAAGCGCAGTCATTGTTCATTTCGGCGTGCCCGCGATATTTTACAGGAGCATGCCGTTCTTCAGCATTTAGCCAGCAAAGAAATTCCTGTTGCAGCATTGATTAGGTCAAATCAAGATCTGACTGCTTTAGAGCTGGGTGACTGGACCTATGAAGTCTATGCAAAAGCAGCCGGTTTAGATCTGTATGCAGATCAGCAATCCTGGAAACCTTTTTTCTATGCTGAACATGCCGCCAAGGCAGGGGCTTTACTGGCCAGACTACATCTGGCGATGCAGGATTTTCCCGAACAGCAGGGCAGATCAGCATCTTATTTGATTTCCAATCAGCAGCTTTTAGACAGTGAAAATATCATTACAGCCATTCAACAGCGCATTGCAAACAGTTCAGAATTAAGCCGTTATTTTGCCGATAAAAATTTAGATCCTTACTTTTTAGATCGAATCTTACAGGTTCACCAGCGTATTCAGCCTGTATTGCAACAGGCAAGCAAAATTTGGACCCATAACGATTTACACGCTTCTAATCTGTTTTGGTCAGCGCCGGATGCCAAAGCTGAAATTACTGTCGTAATTGATTTTGGTTTATCTGACCGAAACTCTGCACTTTATGATCTGGCTGTGACGATTGAACGTAATTTCATTGATTGGTTGGAATTAGAGCAGAGCCCACATATTCAGATTGATGAAGCTGGTTTAACTGCCTTTCTACATGCTTATTTTTCTGAAGTACATCCACAAGAAGATTTTAGTATTTTGCCAGAACTACTGAAAATCGTGCATTTGGATTTCGCTTTTTCAGAGCTTGAGTATTTTGTTGGGATTACTCAAAACCAGCAACATGCAGATGCTGCTTATTACGACTGGATTATCGGTCATGTGGACTGGTTCTTTGGCGAACAAGGTCAACAATTTACCCAGACCTTAACCCGGCTCATTCAAGATGAATTGCAATCTTCTCAATGCTCTCTCTAAACCCAGCATCATCACCCACTTCACAGACATAAGGTTTCGTATGAACACTCGTCAACTCAAACAGAATGTATTAATCCGATCTTTAAATATGATCATTCTGTCGCAGCTGTGTTTAGTCCCGCTGACTTATGCTGAAGACGATGTTCAAAAGCTTGACACGATTGTTATCACAGCCGATCAAAGCATTCCTTACTCGAGTGCTAAAGTGAATGTTGAGGGATTTGCTACGGACAGTCTGCAAAAAATACCTGCATCGGTCTCTATTTTGACTGCTGATCTTATTGCTGAACAACATGCTCGTGTGCTGAGCGATGTTATAAAAAATGATGCAGCCATCGGTGAGGGCTATGCTGCAATTGGCTATTATCCAAACTTTGTCTCGCGTGGCTTTGCACTCGATTTGGCATCTAGCTACCTCATTAATGGCAATGTGATTCGTGGTGAACAAAACGTCGCACTTGAAAATAAAGAACGTGTGGAAATTTTAAAAGGCATGTCCGCGATTCAAAGTGGGATGTCGACCCCGGGTGGGGTTGTGAATTATGTCACCAAGCGACCGAAAGATATTCAGGCACTGACATTCTCGGCCGATCAACACGGCCAGTTTTCAGTGGCAACTGATCTCGGTGGTTTTTTGGGTGATGAGCAACAATTCGGATATCGCATCAATCTGGTGAATGAACAGATGGAGTCTTATGTCGATCATGTGGATGGTGAACGCTATTTAGCGGCATTGGCCTTAGATTGGAAAACATCTGAGCAATCTAAATTGGAATTTGATCTTGAAGCACAGCGTTCAGAACAACGATCAGTGCCAGGTTATCAATTACTGGATGGCAAAGTCCCAGAAAATGTGAAATGGGAGCGTTTACTTGGTTATCAGACTTGGGGTAAACCGGTCACGATCGATAGTCTGAATAGCAGTTTAAAATATAGCTATGCATTGAATGATGACTGGAACTTGGGACTCGTTGCAGCACACAGTAAATCCAGAGTTGATGACTATTCAAGCTTTGCTTATGGTTATTATCGGGAAGGCTGTCTGGAAGAGTATTCCTGTAACACGTTTGGTAAAGCTGGCGAGTATGATATTTATGATTTTCGTAATCCGGATGACACCTTTAAAACCAATCAATTTAAAGTCAAATTGGATGGGGTGATTGATACCAATTGGGTACAACATTATCTACATTTTGATATTACACAAACCAATAAATCGCGAGATCGTTTTGCTGGTGTCAATGAATGGAAATGGATTGGTGTAGGTAATATTTATACAGAAACCATAGATTTTTCCCCAGTAACAGCGAATGCTGGACCAAAATATCAAGTACTTAAAAGTAAACAAACTGCATTTACAGCATTAGACCGTATTGAATGGAATAAACAGTGGTCTACTTTGATTGGCGGAAAATGGATTGAGCTTGATGAGCAAGCTTATGGTGAAGGTCAGGTAAAAGTACGCGATACCGATTTAGGCAAATTTTTACCGCAATTTGCGATCAGCTATAGCCCCTTGGAATCGACTACCGTCTATGCCTCGTATGCTAAAGGCCTGTCAGATGGAAAAACAGCGCCTTGGTTTGCAGAGAATGCGGCTGAAACTCTAGCACCGATCTATTCAGAGCAATATGAAATTGGCCTAAAACAACAGATCAAGCAGTTTTTATTGACTGCCTCGCTATTTGATTTACGCCAAGACAACCAATATAGCAAGCCGATTTCAGGACTTCGCTATTTTATTGCGGAAGGCGAACAGCATAGTCAGGGCCTGGAATTAGGACTGAATGGTGCATTAACCGACCATCTGGCCTTAACTTCATCTTTAGCCTTGACCAAAGCCCGTTTAGAAAATGTGGAAGCGGTTGAATATGGTAATCATCAGGCGCAAAACGTGCCAAAAGCTCGTTTCGCAACACATCTTCGCTATAACGTACCGAGCATTGCAGGTTTCACTGTTCTGGCAGGTGGTCAATACAGTTCCAGCAAATATGCCAACAAAGAGGGTGCTGCGAAAGTTGCAGGTTATAGTGTGGTTGATTTAGGCGCTGCTTATCAATTTAAACTAAATACGACCGATGCATTGCTACGCTTGAATATTAATAATCTGTTCAACAAGAAATACTGGCGTGATGCAGGTGAATTTTTGGGTGACGATTATTTATTCTTGGGTTCGCCGCGTACAGCAACCTTGTCATTCAATCTGAACTTCTAAATTGGCTGCTTAATCAGGTTATATTGCTATGGAAAATATAGAAATTGCAGCGTTTATTTTAAACGTTTTAGGTGTCTGGTTGACCTCCAAACAATATAAAGTCTGCTGGTTGGTGAATATTGTCGCTGTATTTTTATATATGATTATTTTTTATCGTGTCAATTTATTTGCAGACGCAGCATTACAAGCCGTATTTATCTTGATGCAACTGTATGGCTGGTATAGCTGGTCGAAGAAAAATCATGACCAGGCTATCACCGTGCAGATTGGCTATTTGAATAAAAAAATCTGGGTATATAGCCTGATTGTGGGTATTGTCGCCGGTCTGGTGATTGGCGCCTTATTTGCTCATTTCACCACAGCATCACTCCCTTGGTTGGATTCCATGTTGGCTTCTTTTAGCTTGGTGGCAAGTTATTGGGCGGCAAAAAAATATATTGAAAGCTGGGGATTATGGTGTGTGTTAGATGTGATTTATGTCGGCATGTATAGCTATAAGTCATTGTATTTAACCGCCGTGCTTTATTTTATTTTTATTCTTCTGGCACTCAATGGCTGGAGAATGTGGCGAAATCTTTATAGAGTGAAATTATCTTGAAATGACACTATTGCAAATAGAAATTTGAGGTGATGCTCTTTCCTTTAAAAAAAGTATTTATAGACTAAAAACTTTATTTGAATTGGCCGCAGCTTGAAGATGTTGCTGATATTTTGTGAAAGCTAGCTACCATACATTCAAAGCGAACCGAAGTTCGCTTTGAATGTATTTCACTTCTTAAAAGAACCCGGCTGGTTTGGTCGAATAGCTCACTAACAGATTTTTGGTTTGTTGATAATGATCCAGCATCATTCTGTGATTCTCACGCCCAATCCCTGATTTTTTATAACCACCGAAAGCCGCATGGGCAGGGTAGATGTGATAACAGTTAGTCCAGACCCGACCTGCCTGAATAGCACGGCCTGCACGGTAAGAGGTATGCGCTGAGCGTGACCAGACACCGGCACCGAGTCCATAAATCGTATCATTGGCGATCTTGATCGCATCATCAAAGTCTTTAAAGGTGGTCACAGCCAATACAGGCCCGAAGATTTCATCCTGGAAGGTCTTCATGTCATTGGTGCCTTTAAAGATAGTCGGCTCAATATAGAAACCTTGACCCACTTCCTGACGTGCTTCACCACCAGTCAGGATCTGTGCGCCTTCTTCACGACCAGTGGCAATACAGCCCAGAATCTTGTCCTGCTGTTCCTGTGAGGCTTGCGCGCCAATCATGGTGTCAGTATCCAGCGGATGCCCGGTTTTAATCCGTTTCACCCGTTCAACGGCACGCGCCAGAAATTCGTCAGCAATACTTTCCTGGATCAGCGCACGCGATGGACAGGTGCAGATTTCACCCTGGTTCAGGGCAAACATGGCAAAACCTTCCAGCGCTTTGTCCAGATAATCGTCTTCCTGATCCATAATGTCGGCAAAGAACAAGTTTGGTGATTTACCGCCAAGTTCCAGAGTCACCGGAATAATATTTTCAGTCGCATATTGCATGATCATCTGACCCACTGCGGTGGAACCGGTAAAGGCAATCTTGGAAATACGGGGATTGGTCGCCAGTGGACGGCCGACTTCGACCCCGTAGCCATTGACGATGTTCAACACGCCCGGTGGCAAAATATCCTGAATCAGTTCAGCCAGCACCAGAATGCTGACCGGAGTCTGTTCTGCAGGTTTCAACACAATGCAGTTGCCCGCAGCCAGGGCAGGTGCCAGTTTCCAGACAGCCATCAGAATCGGAAAGTTCCACGGGATAATCTGACCCACGACCCCCAACGGCTCATGAAAATGATAAGCAATCGTATCTTCATCAATTTCGGAAATGCCGCCTTCCTGCGCACGAATACAGCCGGCAAAATAACGGAAATGGTCAATAGCCAGCGGAATATCGGCAGCCAGCGTTTCACGGATCGGTTTGCCGTTATCCCAGGTTTCTGCCACTGCCAGCAGTTCCAGATTTTGTTCCAGACGATCGGCAATTTTCAACAGAATATTGGAGCGGGTGGTCGGCGATGCTCTGTTCCATTGTTCTTTGGCTTTGTGCGCTGCATCCAGGGCCAATTCAATGTCTTCTACAGAAGAACGCGGAACCTTGGTAAAGACTTTGCCATCTACCGGAGAGATGTTGTCAAAGTATTCACCTTTGACCGGAGCGACCCATTCGCCGCCAATAAAATTCTCGTATTGTGCTTTAAAATGAACTTTTGAATCAGGTTGATTAGGATCGACGTAACGCATATTTATTTCCTTTGCTTATTTTCGTATGGCAAAACCGCTTCTACAGCTTTGGTATAAGGTACTTCTGCATCTTATTTGATTAATATAACTGGTATAAGGTTGGAAAAAGGTTGGAGCTAGCATGTTCACGATATTTTCATCCATTTTAAAAAAATAACGATTACAGCGGATGTAAATCATGAATTGTTGTGAGAATAAGGAATGATGACAAAACAAGATTTGATGGAAAAAAGGCACAATACTGATCAGCTTCGGCAAAACAGCAGTTTGTCTCCCTTACATGCAGAACAGCTGGGACAGAGTATTGCCAGCTCCTGGCAACGTTCATCCTCGGCTGAAATCCCGAAGAATCGTTTAGCAGCACCGCTGACGGATTTAAAAAAGACCACTTCTTCCTCAACTTTAGCCCAAGCCCTGCAACATTGTGCTCAGGATTTAAAACATATTGCCGAGCAATCTTCTATGGTGCTGGCGGTCGGAGATATCGGCAGCACCATCATTTGGGCAGCTTCTAGCCCACAAATGCAAAGTGCCGCAGAAAGTGTACATTTTATTGAAGGTGGGCAATGGCGCGAAGAGCTAGTCGGAACCAATGCATTGGCATTATCCTTAAAAACTCAACAATCCAGCTGTGTCTTTTCCAGTGAACATTACATGTCCTCCATTCATGATTGGGTTTGTTACGCTGCCCCGATTATTGATCCCTATTCAAAACAGGTCTTAGGTGTCATTGATCTGTCAACTACCTGGCCAAAGCATAACAGTTTAGCACTACTAGCTGCGGAGCGCTGTGCTACGATCATCCAGTCGGCTCTACTAGAATGCCAGAAGCAGCGCCTGTTTATTCGAGCTTTTTCAGTACCTCAAGTGCTGTTTAATGGCAAGATGTTGGTTCTGACTCCTCGACAGATTGAAATTCTGACCATTCTAGCCTTATGTCCGCAGGGTCTGAGTCTAGATACATTGCATCAGGCCTTATATGGCGAGCGCAAGGTCAGTATGGGGACTTTAAAAGCAGAAATGTCACAATTACGCGATTTATTAGGTGGTATGCTGGGTTCCAGACCCTATCGTTTATTGGCGCATGTAGAGGCTGATTTTTTAATGACAGAGCAATCTTTAGATGCTGGGTATATCGATTCAGTCTTGAAATTATGTACCGGCGTATTTCTGGCCAAAACAGAAAGTCCATTTCTATGCGCTTGGAGAGATTGTCTGGAATCACGCCTGAGCGATGCCATTTTCAAGGCTAATGAAACCGATGTCTTGCTGAAACATGTGGCACATTTTCCTGAAGCGATTGATGCTGTAGAACGCCTGATTGAACTGATGCCCAAAAACCATCCCGTTCATCAGACTCTGTTAAAATATAAAAATCTTTAAAGCTGATGTAACTGTCGGTACAAAGCTAAACAGTTAAAATAGGAATATTCTGGAATATTAAGTATTATCCTTGCTTACTGTGAGTTTACTTATTAATTTAGACTGAACCTGATCCTAAAATTTTTATCAGTGGCTACCCAGTTTGCTGTTTGCCTAGATGCTTGATATCAGCTACGCTCACCTTCATGTCATTTGAAGGACGCGCAGTTTATTCCTCAGGGATCAAATATAATCGTAAGATAATACGCTATGAAATTTTATTTATGGCTAGAACGGGCTAAAAAAATAGTGGCATTTTTCTACCATGGGATTAATGTCGATATTCATAATGAAGGGGACTTCATAAAAAAGAAACACCCCCCGCTTTTATCCTCTTATGAAGGCAAAAGGATCAGCCAGGAACAGGAAAATGCATGTCTGCTCTTGGCACACTTCCTCAGGAAGTGAAACAGGGGCTGTTAAAAATGTAAGTCAGATACTTGGAGAGAATACTTACATTGAGGTACTACATCGCCGCTTTAAAAATATCTACCACTTGGGCATGGTTGGCTTTACGTGGATTGGTCAACATGCAGGCATCTTTTTGTGCATTTTCCGCCATGATGGCCAAGTCAGCTTCTTTTACATTCAATTCCGTCAGCCCAGATGGAATACCAATTGAAGCCGAAAGCTGACGAATGGCGCCAATCGCTTCATAAGCTGCTTCAGTTACGGTTAAGCCTTCTGTATTCACCCCCATCAATTGGGCAATTTTGGCATAACGTTCAGGACAAGCAATCAGGTTAAATTCACAAACATGGGGGAGCAGAATTGCATTACAAACACCATGCGGCAAGTTGTAGAAGCCTCCGAGCTGATGTGCCATCGCATGCACATATCCTAAAGAGGCGTTGTTAAAGGCCATTCCGGCAAGATATTGGGCATAGCTCATGGCATCCCGTGCTTCCAGATTATCCCCATTCGCCACTGCCAGGCTAAGCCATTCGCTGATCATGGTAATCGCCTTTTCTGCACAGGCATCAGTGATTGGATTTGCTGCCGTAGACACATAAGCTTCTACTGCATGCGTCAAGGCATCCATACCTGTTGCCGCAGTCAGCCCTGCAGGTTTGGCCAACATAAGTTTAGGGTCATCAATCGCAATGAGTGGTGTACAACGCCAATCTACAATCGCCATTTTCACATGGGTATCGGTATTGGTAATGATACAGAAACGTGTCATCTCCGAAGCTGTCCCTGCCGTAGTATTGATTGCAATCAGTGGTGTCATCGGGACGGTACTTTTATCAATCCCTTCATAATCACGGATATGTCCGCCACCTGCAGTGACTAGACCAATGCCTTTGGCACAGTCATGTGAGGAACCCCCACCTAACGATACAATAAAATCACAGGCATTTTCATTATAAGCTGTAACTCCATGATGCACGTTAATATCAGTTGGATTGGGTTCCGCGCCTGGGAAAATATAACTGTCAACACCCGCCTCTTTCAAATAATTTGCAATATCATCTGCAACACCAAATTTAAACAGCCCCGCATCAGTTACAATCAGCGCTTTCTTGGCACCTAAATTTTGTGCTTTTATCCCGATTTCTTTAGCACAGCCCGGACCAAAAAGTGAAACACAGGGAATATAAAAACCGTTAGTTTGATCTGAAATATTTTTAAAAGCCATGGCGTGATTCCTTCTACCATTAATTGATTATTTTATCGGTGACCCTCACCGTAATATAAGTATTGGATGAAGTTAAAAAGAATCCTACCTACCAAATACCTACCAATTTAAATTTCTGATTCTAGCCAAAATAATGAATCTGAAATATTTAAAAGTAGGTTGCCAAGGTTTAGCAGATACTGGGTAGATTGGTTCAATAGAGGGCATGTAAGTAGCGCACTAGGCTGTTTACTACTTTCTGATTTTAAATAAATACTAAAATGCTTTATTCATTTTTAAGATAAAGATAAAAAGTACAGGGCTTAGAAATACCCATAGAGCCACAAAGCTAATACTGTAGCTAAACCGGGTCCGTAATAAAACCATTACGACGAATAAGAAAATACCTGCAGCGAACTTAGTGTACGTAGGAAAATTCGCTAAAAAAGCGTAACGAGATTTTCGGGTTTTTAGGATCTGCTTTGCACTTACCGCATAAAAGGCAAAGCAGCTTAGCCATAAAAGAACGGTTACTGCGATCCATATCATGTGGAAGACTCCTGCTGCGCAGATTTTAGTTTGGCCTGAATTTTATTGACCGCCTTTTGCTGAATGGGCGTAATTTTCTGGTGTAAAAAGAGGGCAAGCAGTGCCAAGCTCCACAACATCAGATCGATTCGCAGAAATGGCCAGTAAGTTGTAAAAGAATCAATATAATCATGGAAAATGAGATAATAAATATTGATCAGCGGCAGCATAAAAGCAGTACCAATCAGGATTTTAAGCTGAATTTTCCATAAATATTGCTGCGGTGTTAAACATGCCAGAATGAAACTGCCGAGCCAAATACTGAAAAAACTATAAATCTCATAATTTGGTGCACCTACAGGGATGCTGATAAAACGATTCGCATAGAGATAAGCCAGCATGGCAATCGGCAAGCCAAGTATCATGGTGATATTCAAGCGGTTCACCAAATAATGTCCGAGATGAAACCGCGCTGATTTTTTCTGCATCTGGCGTTTCAGACTCCACAGCAGCAGACCGGAGGCAATCATGGCGCAGCCCAATATGCCAGAGAAAAACAATCCTAAACGTAAAGCAGGTTCAGCAAAACGTGCCATATGCAAACCATACATGCCGGCATTGAGTGTGGCAATTGCACTTTCATTGCGTGTACTTTCAAGCAATTTTCCGGTAGCTGCATTTAAAATAAGCTGTGCTTGATTTCGGGTAATGGAATGATCTTGGAGTTGGGTTAATGTTATTTGTGCCAGCTGGGTATTGGGCTGCTTGACCGTGATATTGTCAAATTCCGCATATCCCCAGTGTTGCTGTGCCGTGGTGATAAAATGTTGAATTGGCAGCATCTGGGTTTTCACAGGAACTGAGGGGGTGGCTGATGTATTGATTGTGCGAATTTCTTCAAAATATTGAAAGGGATTGTCTGGATAAAGCTTTTTCATACCGGAAGGCAGCACGATATAAAAGAAAATCGCCAGCCCGGTAAATGTCATGGTCAAAAAGAACGGCAGGGCAATCACTGAACTGACATTATGAAAATCCAGATAGGAGCGCTGCCCCTTAAATGCTCTTAAGGTAAAAAAGTCTGTCAGGATTTTTTTATGGGTAATGATTCCTGAAATCAGAGTCAATAACATGATAAAGGCAGCGACCGTCACAATGAGGCGACCGATGGTGTAGGGCATACCATAGAGCTGAAAATGAAAATTATAGAAAAAATCTCCCCCTTGTGTGGCTGAAAGCTGTAATTCTTTTCCTGTCGAAGCATTCAGGGTTTTGACTTCATAGCCACCATCCGCTTTTTGCCAGTAGACTTTATTCACCGGTGAGTCTTGATTGGCGACTACGATATACCAGTTTTGGGCGTCCGGTGCATGCTGCTGTAAATAGCTGTAAGCAGATTTTAAGGCAGTTTCCTGATTGACTTGCATTGTGGCAAATTCAGGCTGCATCCATAGACTGATTTCATGTCGGTAATAGGTGACCGCGCCTGTTAAAAAGATCGCAAAGAGTAACCAGCCAAAGCTTAAACCCAGCCATGAATGTAAACATGCCATGGATTGACGGACAGATTTATGCATGGTTTAACCTATGAAGCGGGAGAAGAGAAATAAAATAAGTAAAGGAATCAGGCTATAGATAGAAAGCTTTTTTAAACTTTGGATACAGAAGATTCCAATCACAAAACAAACATAAAAAATCAGGGCAGTAAATGCAGCCAAATAGACAGACTCAGCTTTAGGCAAATAAGCTTGTAAAAAGTAAGCCAGATCGAGTGCGATTAAATAACTGCACAAGTAGCCAATGCCAAAGGTCATGCCTAAGCGATAGAGAATGGCAAGTGGCTGCACTACAATAGACATCATATTTGGCCTTGAATAAATCTATACTGATGAAAATCTAAAAACTTAATAAACAAAACTTAAAGTCGTTACCAGATACTGTTTTTTATAGGCCTGCTGATTCAATTTTCCTGCCTTGTCTGCTTCTTTGCCAACTTCAATGACATATTGACCTTTCCATGGCGTGGCGATCGTAATCTGGCCTTGGCCGTTGGTGGTGTATTTTTTTAGCCAGAATTGCGGGGAAAAGACTGTGACTTCAACATCCGCAGCAGCTTTACCCTGATACAGTACCGTAAATGTATTGCTGTTGATCTGAGTCGGGACAATATCTAGTTCTGACTCTGCTTTCAAGTTTTGTCTGCCGGATTTGGCATGATAGCTCAACAATGATTCTCCATAGATCAATTCATGACTGAGCTGGACATCTGTCTGGCCTTGGGTCGCATAAAGCAAATGATCTTGTTGCATTTGAGGACTAAAGCTTTTTCTAGACTGAACGGCCTTTGCTTGATTAAAAGACTTCAAGGCACCTTGCTGCGTTTCTTTAAGCTGTTCACTATATTCACCAAAGAACGCATGAGTCTGCTGATTTGTGCCACGTTCCAGCCAAAGCATATGCGCCTGAGCTGAAAGTGTCATAGACAGTCCGAGGGTCAGAGCGATCATTTTTTTCATTTGTTTTACCTGTTTTTGTGTATGTAGTGATGATTTAGCCCTGAACATGTCGTCAAAGCTAAGTTTGAAAATCAGTATTTAAATTTCACAGCAACGCTGTAATTTGCTGGTGCACCATAAAAACCTTGCTGATTCGGGAAATTGAACAGATATTTTTCATTGGTCAGGTTATTACCATTGGCTTGCAAGGTCATATGCTCATTCAGCTCATAGCTGGCCATTAAGTTCACGAGCGCATAAGCATCCTGCTCAATGATTCCAGCTTTCTGGGTAATCACTCCATTGGCGGTTGCTTCAGGCACATCTAGATAGGTCTGATCTTGCCACTGCACACCAAGGCCCAGTTTCAGTTTTGGAAGTTGCGGCACCTGATAGGTAGTTAAAAGATTAAAAGACTGGGTTGGATTGAAGGTACGCGCATCACCGCCATTGATCAGATCTTTCAGGCTAAACTGGGTATAACCAAAGCTTAAGTTTAAATGGTCGCTCAGTTGTCCCGCCAAGCCGAACTCGTAGCCTTGGGAACGCAAGTCACTAACCTGAGTCTTGCGTAAAGTCGGAATACCATCAGAATCACGAAGCGGATAATTACTTTGCTCCGTTCTAAACACGGCCATGGTGGCGGTAAGCTTGTCATCTAGCCAAGAACCTTTGACTCCGACTTCATAGCTTTCACCTTCGATCGGCTTGTTAATGCTGCCATCATCTGCTTTGGTGGTTTGCGGACGGAAAATCGAGGTATAACTCAGGTAACCTGTATATTCAGGGCTAAAGTTATAGGTCAAACCGGCATAGGGTAAAACTTTATCTTCATCATAAATGGTGTCGGTCCCATAACTGCTACCACTGCTTTCAGCCTGAACATAGTTCGCACCTAAAAGCAGTTTCAGATCATCATTCAGATGCAGTCGGGTCGCAGCATAAAGGCTCTGGTTCTTCTGCCGGATATGCATTTCCCCACTGGTTTTCGATAGATCCCAGCTTGGTTCTTCTGGTGTAAAGCTGGCTAAATCTGTGGTCAGCGGATTGACAAAGCTGCCAGCATAACCCAATTCATCCAGACTATTCTTGGCCCAGACATAGCCCAATGAGGCTTCATGGTGTTGTCCCCAAAGCGGATAGGTGCCGCTAAAACTCAGGCTGGCTTGTTGTTCTGTATTATCATCAATATACATGCCTGGGTAGAGGAAGATACCTGAAGTGCCATTTGCGCCAGGTTTTCCAGACAGAAACAAGAGTTTTGAATCACGTTGTGTGCGTTTTTCATCATAAGTCAGTTTGGCTGTCCAGTCGCCTGCCAGTTTTCGTTCAAGCTCGGCAAAGTAACTTTTAATATTGCTATCCCAATAGGTCCAGCTTGGGCTGTAATTATAATTCCGTGAGTAACTGAGCTGCTCACCTTCGGTATTGATCAGTGGATTAGAACCCCAATTCACACCATTCGGCTTATGATTGCTTTCAGTATAGCCTGCGGTCAATAGGGTTGTGTCAGTTACATCTGCCTCCACAACAGCACCTATGCCGTTCTTTTTCAGTTCATAACGATCCAGATAACTGTCACCATTCTGTTTATAGCCAAATACACGGCCTCTGATTTTTCCATCCTGGGTGAGAGGAGAGGATATATCTGCTTCATAGCGCTGCGTATTCCATGAACCGTAACTGGCATTCAAGGCTGCCTGAAGTTCCTGAGTAGGGCGTTTGCGAATCATGTTAATGGTTGCACCAGGATCGCCAATTCCATTATTTAAGGCATTTGCGCCTTTCACCACTTCGATACGGTCAAACAAAAAACTGTCCGGATTATCATTATTATAATTATAGCCTTCGAGTGGAATACCAACGCCATCCACTAAAACATTCGAAATCTCGAAACCTCGGGCAAGGTAGGAGCTCCGTTCCGTTTCCTGATTGTTGACAATAATGCCAGGGGCATTACGCAGTACTTCCCGGGTATTATCTAAGGCAAAGTCATCCAGTTGCTGGCGAGTGATGACATTGACTGTTTGCGGCGTTTCCTTGAGTGGAATATTCAGTTTTGAGGCGGTTGACGAATTTTGGATGATATAAGCCTTACTCTGTTCGGAGCTGAGCTCACTCTGTTCTGATTCCGCTGTAACTGTAATCGTCGGTAATTGCTGAGTATCATCGGCAAAACTTTGCTGGGACACTAAAATTGCAAGACTAAGAAGAGAAAGCTTAAATGATGGAGGAACGGTATAAAACATTTTAGTTAATGTAAATGATAATGATTATCAGTAATATTATTGTTTAATATCTCTTAAAGCAATCTCAATATAATAGGAAATCCAAATGAAAAATGAGTTAATGATAGGTAAATCTACAAATAAAAGTTTAATGTAAGGAGTAGGGAACAATAAAATATCACTGTTAAAAAAAGATGTTATTACCTTACTTTTGTGCTCCTGAACCAATTTGTTTATATACTGCACTATAAATTTTCAAATCCTCAATCTGGAGTGACTTTGTTGCATAAAGGCTTCAGAGATAGATCTTTTCTAAGTTACTCGAATTCAAGTGACAACTTGGGTATGAGGTCGACCTAATTCCGTTAATTTATCGCCTAATAATTTAATGCAATACATTTTGGTTTTGACCAAACTTCGCCGATGATAGCCTGACCATTTTTTCCATAGTGTCCTGCCTAAACGTTTAACTGTTCGAAGTAATTCATTTCGTTCTAGCGAGCTACTCTTTGTATCTTTCCATGGTTTCGCATTTTTCTAGGTGGAATCACCGCATATGCTTACCGGTCTGCAATGACTTGACGGCATTGCTTGGTGTTATAAGCCTCGTCTGTATAAACTGAATCAATCTGTTCATCCAACGGAATTTGATCAAGTAACTCCCCAAGGATTCGTGAATCACTCACATTATTCGTTGTGAGCTGAACTGCTCGTATTTGAAGAGTTTTAGCATCTATAGTGGGTATTGGTATGTTGAATGTAG